>RDXD01000279.1 GCA_004292575.1 Bacteroidota bacterium | reverse complement strand
CTCTGCAAGGGCTTGATTTTGAGTGCTTTGCGCATCAGTTTTGGCGTTGATATTTTGGAAAGAGTTGCTCTCTGCCGTTTGTACGTTGAAGTCAAAGCGGACAGGGCGAATCATCATGATGTGGGAAGTGGTAGCTTTCATAGCGCAAAATTACAAAAAATACGAAAAAATAAATAGCTTTGCAAAAAACTTAAAACCTTATGTTAAAAATAGGCATTGGCGCAGACCACGCAGGGTTTGCATACAAACAAACTATCATTGACGCGCTTACAGCGCAAGGCTATACGATTCACGACTTTGGGGCGCATAGCGAGCAGTCGGTAGATTATCCAGATTATGTCCACCCACTTGCACTGGCAGTAGAGGCGGAGGAGTTAGACTTTGGCATTGTGGTCTGTGGCAGTGGCAATGGCGTAGCTATGACTGCCAACAAACATCAAGGCATACGCGCGGCACTTTGCTGGACTACCGAACTTGCCTCCCTCGCACGCCAACACAACAACGCGAATGTACTGGCTGTTCCCGCTCGATTCATTTCTATAGAATTGGCTCAAGAGATGGTAGATACTTTTTTGAAAACCGCCTTTGAAGGTGGTCGCCATCAAAATAGGGTAGGCAAGATTGCTTGCAGATAACACACGAACGTGCTAAAACTTAATCCTATATGAAAAAGAAGGGATAAGCCCAAAAATAGACACTTGCTTTAGCACATTTTGCCCATTTTGATTGCCTATGTAGTAAAAAAAGGGGTTACGGCGGTTATAGACATTGTAGATACTTATTTCCCAAGTACGTTCTCCCCACGATTTTTGTTTGTGGAATTGGATTCCTACATCTAAGCGGTGGTTGGCACGCATACGAAAGTCATTTCTTGAGCCATATTCATTCAAAGTGGGTTGAAAACCAAAATCAAAGCCATTGTTTTGATTGGGGACAGGCTCATGGCTTGATAAGCTATAAGAAGCCAAAGGCAAGGTAATGGCATTGCCCGTACCATACACCCAAATAGCTGATAATGTGATGGTTGGCTTGGGTTTGTAGATATTCACGATAGAAATGTCGTGCCTGCGGTCGTATCTTGCAAAGAATTTTTCGCCAAAATTCAGGTCATCAAACTGTAGTTGTGTCCATGAGAGCGTGTAGCCTATCCAGCCTGTATATTTGCCTTTTTTCTTCTGTAAAAGGACTTCTGCGCCATAAGCATAGCCATTGCCTTGAGTAACGTTGTTCTGCCAATCAATAGATGCCGCATTCTCGGGGTCATCAATCGCCAAAAATGAAGCCCCTTCTTTGTACGAAATCACGCGCTTGGAGTGCTTGTAATAACCTTCTACTGTAAGTGTAAGGTCAGGTTCACTAAAATCTTTTGCTATGCCAATCGCTACTTGTTGAGATTGTTGGGGCTTTACGCGGTCTGTAGCTGGCACCCAAAGGTCGGTAGGCAAGCCCACCCCTGTATTCGTAAGCAAGTGCATAAATTGATTCATCATGGCATACGAGGCTTTGAGCGCGAAACTTTCTGTCAAAT
>RDXD01000145.1 GCA_004292575.1 Bacteroidota bacterium | reverse complement strand
TCACTATGGCAAATTGTCCAAACGAAAATGAAAAGTACAGTAGGAAAATAGGGGTCAAGATTTTTTTCATCGTGTCGGGTCTAATAAAATTACTACCAACGAACAGGGCTTTGTGCAGGTTGGGAAATAGCGTTCAGTCTGCCCGTAACCGAAGTTGACAATTGCAATATTGCTGATGTTTTATTCATTAGACAAATTTATAACGTCCTGCTGGAACTGAAGCCAAATAGTAGTAAAAATGTTGAGGCTTATTCCGTCTGCCCAACTTGCACAAAACCCCATGTTGGTAGCAGTGCATTTAAGTCCACCCAAGAGTTGCTTCCTTTGTCAAATGCTCTCTGTCAATTAAGTGGTCTGCAATAAAAACGTCCTGAATAGTTTTTACAATTTCATTTCTATTTACTGTGTCGCTGTGCCGTCTTACTAATGAATAATTTTCTCTTGCAATTTTCTCTGACAATTCTCCAACTGTTGAAATTTCTAATTCTTTTGAAAATTTACTTACTGTCCAAGTGAATAAAGTTAAAAATGTCAAACCCGAAACCGCAACTTGCCAACTAAAAAAGAATGCGATTAGTGAAAGAATAAAGCCAATAAAAATTGTCACGGCTAACCAAGTTTTCATTGTCAAAATGTTTACAGAAAAACCTAACGCTTGTTGAAATTTTTTACGTTTTGTCTGCGGTTTGAACGAGGAAAAATGTCTTCCAATTTTGCTTTTGGTTCAATACTTCTTTCATCAAAAGTCTGTGTCAAGCCGATTGCTTTACGAACTTTATAAAACGCTTGCTGTGTCGTGCAATCGTCTTTGTCTGTGAGATTTATTTGGCTTTCTATAATGTCGCAAATGTCGCCAAATGTTTTTGCGTCTTTAAATGAATTGTCAGCAAACTTTGCCCCAAACGATTTTTCAAGTTTGAGTAAAGTGTCCCCAAAATCTTCTGGGTCAATGTTGTCAAGTTTATAGTCGTCGAGTGTTGTCATTTTGCAATGACCACCAACTCGTAAATATACACAACTTCCGCCCTTCACAAACTTGCGTATATTTTTTTAAATCCCTGTTAATGAACATGTTACAAAAATATACGCTACCGAAAAACCATTGCGGCAATACAACAGAGCCGTTTTGCGGGACTTGAAGGGCCGAAACTTTCGGCTTTTCTTATAGTGTGTTGATTTTTAGCGGGTGAAACATATGGTTGGTTTGCTGGAGTTTCGGGTTGCTGGTTTTTAGGGTTGTAAGTGAAAGTGGTGTGGTGGGCTTATTGTGTTGAGCAAATGACGGTTGGTGCTTAGCGGGTTGCGCGGACTATTTTTACGGTCGTTTTGGCCAAGCTGCTGCTGTATTAGTCCAACTTTCGGTGCCTTAACAGTGCAGGTGCGCAGGCATGGAAGCATAAAAGCCCTGGATTCAGACGATTGTTGGTGCGGCTGGTGGCTATTGGTATCTCGTGTTTTTGGTAAGCAAAACGGCTGGGGAGGTTGGCTGGGGGCTGTGTTTTTTTATGTGGGTGAATGATTAGGATGCAGCATGATGCCATAAAGTTAATGCCATGGCGCATTGCTACAAACCCTAAACAAAAAAAGGTAGTTTGTTTTCCCAAAGATAGTTATCGTAGCGGATTATGGTGCCATGCTGAGACTGCTATGTGGGGTGTACCAAGTGCCGGAAGGCTTTGGATTTTGGTAGTGCGTGGCTGCCGGCTTGGGCTTTGGGGCTTTTATAGCGGCTGGCGGTGGGGCTGCACTGTCTGTGCGGCACAACAAAAAAGCGTATGGAATTGGTTTGGCCGCAGTGGCCACTGCGGCTGCAGCTGGTAAGGTGCTGCCCTTGCTGCAAACCCAACGCCCTCACAACCCGCCTGCACCAGGCCCCATAGCATTACCAAGGCCCAAGGGCTGCCGCGCCCGTAGGGTTTAGCCACCGGCCCCCAAATGGGCAATTTTTTGGGGCCGGGGGCCGTAGCCCGGAGGGGGCGGAACTGAGGCCCCATGCGGGTATGCGGCTGATAGCCCCAATTTATTGTTTTGTTTTGTATTGTATTTGGCTGATTTGGGCGCGGCGTGGTTGTCCGTGCCCATGGCAGAGGTGATATTGCCCTTTGGGTGTGGGGGCGGCTAAATGGCACCAAATACCATCATGGCGCCTTCGGTGGGCGTGGGGTTGCCACCTTTTTTCTCAAGGGTGATGGCAAAGGCGCTGGCCCGGGGTATGTTCTTCATTTTTACCAAGGCGGCGGCTTGGTTGTCCATATCAATGGTGCCGGCATCTACGGGTTTGCCATCTACAATGGCCCAAAGCTGGTATTGTTTTTCGGGCTGGGTGCTGGGCAGGTTGTTGATGAGTACGTACACATCTTTGGTGGCGGTGTGCCAATACACAGTGGCCATGGCACCGTCGGTTTTTGGGCTGGCGGGCATCATGGGCACGGTTTTCATAAGCGGGCTACGCATCATGTTGAAGCTGGCTTGCATGGCCTCGTTTTTGGCCACCATGCTGGTTTGCTGTGCCACCAGTGCCTTATAGCTGGCCAGGTGCTGTGCCGATTGGCTGTAGAAATAGAAGTTGAGTGCCACGCTGCCCATAAGCATGATGATGCTGGCTGCTATGGCGCCGCGCAACCAAATAACCGATTTTGGGGCCCCGGTGGTAATGGGTAGCACGGGTACTGCTGGCGGCTGTGGCGGCAATGCTTTTACTGTGGCCTGGGTGGGCACTGGTGCAGGGGTGGCGGGCTGGGCTTGCGGGGTGGCGCTGGCAAAGGGCAACTGGCTCATTATAAGCTGTCGCAGGGCGGCAGGTGGTGCCACGGCAGCTTGCAAATGCTGGTTTTCTTGTTCCAACTCGAGCCGGGTTCTTTCGGCCAAAACGGCTGGATATTGGGCGCACATTTGCTCCAATTCCTGCCAGTCGGCCTGGGTGGCTAAGCCGGCCACGCAGGCCTCAATGGCCCCCGATTGTATGTATGCTTGCTCGTTCACGGTTATTGCATTAATGTACGCAGTTGTTTTAGTGCGGTTCTTACGCGGGTTTTTACGGTTCCTAAGGGCAGTTCTAGCATGTGGCTAATTTCTTCTTGGGTGTAGCCACCAAAGTAAGCCAATTCTAATACTTGGCTTAGCTCTTGTTTTAAGCTGCCCACCATTTTGCGCAGTCCAATTTGGTCGATGGGCGTTTGTGTGGTGGCGCCGCCTTCATATACGGCTTCGGTGGCTTCGCGGTTTTGCTGCATTTGGCGGAAACCTTTGCTGCGCAGCATATCAATGGCAGCGTTGCGGGCAATGTTGAGCATCCAGGTGTATAGCCTGCTGCGGCTGGCGTCGTAGCTGTCTATGCGCTTAAAGATGTTGATAAACACTTCTTGCAGCACATCATTGGCCAAATCGGCATCGGTAACCAGCGCCAATATGGCATGGTAAAGGGCACCGCTGTAGTGGTCGTACAGATAGGTGAACCCCTGCTGGGAGCGGCTTTGCAGCAGCGCCACCAATTGGGCTTCGTTGTATGATTGCGATGGCAGCAAAATGGGTAAATGGGGGTGTAGAGGGTGGATGGGGTGCTGGGGCTACGCTACCGAGGCTTCGTAAGCGGCGGCATCCATTAGGGCGTCCACATCGGCAGTGTTTTCTACCTCTACCTTTACCATCCAACCGGCGCCGTAGGGGTCGGTATTTACCAATTCGGGCTGGCCGTTTAGTTCGGCGTTTACTTCTAGTATTTTGGCTGCCACGGGCAAAAACAAATCGCTTACTGTTTTTACGGCTTCCACGGTGCCAAACACGGCTTCGGCAGCCAACGATTTACCGATGGTATCCACATCGATGTACACAATATCGCCCAGCTCGCGCTGTGCAAAATCGGTAATGCCAATGGTGGCAATATTGCCGTCGAGGCTAATCCATTCGTGATCTTTAGTGTAGCGCAGTTGTGCGGGAAAATGCATACGTTGTAGTTTTTTGTGCTGGTTAATTGGTTAGGCTGGGCAAGATAGAGATAAGGTGGCATTTAGCGCACCCAAAGCGTTTGGATGTATAAAAAAACTGGGCGTTTAGGATGCCAACAGGGTTTTTACCACGGCGCTGATGCTTTTTCCATCGGCCTTGCCGGCCAATTGTTTGTTGGCGGCACCCATTACTTTACCCATATCGGCAGCCGAGGTGGCACCGGCTTCGGCTATAATGGCTTTTATGGCGGCTTCCAAATCGGCACCTTCCAGTTGCTGTGGCAAAAAGCGGCTGATTACCGAAATTTCGTCGCGTTCGGTGGCGGCTAAATCTTGGCGGCCCTGGGCCTCATAAATTTCTAGGCTGTCTTTGCGCTGTTTTACCAATTTCTGCAACAGTTTTACTTCGTCTTCGGGTTTTAAAACACCACCTGCTCCAGCGCTGGTTTTGGCCACAATAATGGCTGCTTTTATGGCCCGTGCACCGCGGAGGGCGGCATCGTCTTTGGCCTTCATGGCCGTTTTCATTAGGTCCATCACTGCTGTTTCTAAGCTCATATTCCTCGGTTTTTTTAAAAAAAAAATTAAATAATGGGTATTGAAGGCCACCGGCGCGCCCCTGCTTATAGCGGGCAGGCCGGGCCGGGGGCTAACCCTTGTTTTTTTGGCGTTGGCTCTCTTGAAATTTTTGGAAAAAGGTTTGGGCAAAGGCCTTCATATCGGCCACCAAAGCGGTTTCGCCGGTGCTGCGCCCCAGGGTGTCGGCCATGCCCAGCAAGCATTGGTAGTAAAAATCGCCCATTTCGTCCACCATCATGTCTTTGGTCCACAAATCTATGCGAAGCGCGGCTTTGTCTTCGCCATCCCAAAAGCTTACTTGCATGGCTTTGGCTTGCTGGCGCATGTCGGCGGTGCTATCGGTGGCACTCCACGATATTTGTTGGGGCACTTTTTGCTCGTCTAAGGCCACTACTATTTGTATGGTACTTTCTTTTTGCACGTTTGCGGTTTTTTTTTCGGTGAGGGGGGGTAGGTATAAAAAAGCTGACGCAAAAATAGTGGCCCCTGCTATACCAACGGTGGCAAAGCCTGCAGCAGTGTTTGGGCCACCTGTGGCCAATTGTATTGCTGCTGCACCGCATGGGCTGCATGCTGCTGCTGTTGCTGCACCGCCGCTTCATGGGTGTACAGCTGCATAAGCATGCTGGCAAATGCAGCCGGTTCGAGGCTGGCCGCGTACATGGCGGCGTTGCCCGCCAGCGGCTGAAAGGCCGATTCTGGGAGGCAGAGCAGCGCCCGGTGGCCTTGCAAAGCTTGTAGCACGGCAGCATTGGCCTGTAGCCCCGGCCCCAAAACCAGCACCGCGTATGCCGATGCCACCAGTTGTGGGCGGGCGTTTAGGGGGGTGTCTATAACCACATCGGCAGCAAACTTATAGCCGCGCAGCACGCTGGCCAGCTTGCTATGGCCATTGGCAATCACCAGTTTCATGCCGGTTTTTTGGCGCTTTTTAAAAATGGAAAATGCTTTTAACAGCTGTACCAGCATGGCTACTGACAAGTGGGCTGCTTCCACAAAAAAATAAGCGCAGCCGCCGGTGTGCACGGCCATGGTATCGTCTTGCTGGTGCCAATCGAGCGGGAAATAGCTGGGCCAACCGCCGTGACCTAGGGCTAAAACATGCGGGCCCGCCAGCTGCGGCCATGCGGCAGCCACCAACACTTGGTGGCGCTTAGCCCTTGCCAGCAGGGCCTCGTTGGGCGGCTTAAAGCAGACCAACACTTGCGGGCAGGGCAGCTTGCACGGGGTTATGCTGCCCACGTGCACCACCAGCGCAGGGGCAGTTGGCCCAACCCTGCGCTGTAGCCACCAGCGCCGGGCCCAGCGGCCCAACACCCATGGCGGCATTTGCCAGCCGGGGCTGCTGTGTTGCGACTCCGCATCAATGGCCACCATGTGGGCACCAGTGTGCACTGCCTGCAATGCCAGCCGCAGCTGTGCCGCGTAGTGCCTACCCCACGGTGCGTGGGCTTTGCCTGTAATGGTAAAAATGTGCATAAGTTACAAAAAGAGTGTATGGCGGCTAAGCGGTGCGCCAACAGCGGGCGGCACCCAGAGATAGACGTGCCAAAACGCAAGCCCGTTTAACAGGGCACTTTATCCAGCCGATTTTGATGTCTGCCGCCTTCAAAAGCGGTATTCAAAAACACCTCAATCATTTGAATGGCGTAGGGCAAAGCCACAAAGCGTGCGGGTATGCAAATGATGTTGGCATTGTTGTGCTGGCGGATAAGGCTGGCCACATCGGCATTAAAGCTAAGGCCTGCCCTAATGCCGGCGTGTTTGTTGGCGGTGATGGCCACGCCATTGGCACTGCCGCAAAACAAAATGCCACAGGCGGCTAGGCCCTGCTCTACGGCGCTGGCCACGGGGTGCGCAAAATCGGGGTAGTCTACACTATCGGTGCTGTTGGTGCCAAAATTGGTGGTGGCAAACCCTTTGGTGGCCAGCCATTGCAACACGGCAGTTTTGTACTCCACCCCAGCGTGGTCGGCACCTACCGCAATAGGTAGGTTAAAGTTGAAATTAGACATGCGTTAAAAGTTTGTTTTTCTAAAGCTGGCCCAACTTGTGGCCGTTGGCACATGGCTTAGCGGGTGCTTTCGTGCTGTTGATCTCATTCCGCTCAGCCTCAGCCTAGCCCGCAATATTAATCTTTATTGATAATTTCTGGCGCCTAAACCGCCATCGTTGTGCTAGCACAGCGGCAGTATTCGGTGTTTGGATAATGGATGAGAGATGTACGATGTCTGATGTCTGATGTCTGATGTGGGATGTCTGATGTCTGATGTCTGATGTGAGATGTACGATGTGAGATGTACGATGTGAGATGTACGATGTGAGATGTTCGATGTCTGATGTGAGATATACGATGTGAGATGTGACAAATCAGACATCAGACATCCCACATCCCCGATTTCCCTCGATGGCCGACAGCGCGGAGTTGTGCAGGCTGGCTGGTGGTTTTTTTGCTTTATTTGTTTGTGGGTTATTGGTAATGTGTGGTATTGGGAAAAATCAAA
>RDXD01000144.1 GCA_004292575.1 Bacteroidota bacterium | reverse complement strand
AGTGCCGGTCAGGCCATTTTAGCCGCCAAAGCCGGAGCAACTTACTTATCGCCATTTATTGGCCGCATAGATGACAGTGGCTGGAATGGTGTGGATTTGGTTGCGCAAATAGCACATATCTACAAGGTACAAGGCTTCAAGACACAGATACTGGCCGCCTCCATACGCAATGCCAACCACATAATTGATTGTGCTGCCGCGGGCGCTCACGTGTGTACCTGCCCACTCGATTCAATTTTGGCCCTACTCAAACACCCGCTTACCGACATTGGGCTGGCAAAATTTTTAGAAGACGCTAAAAAGATGTAACCATTTTTAGTGCCTTGGTGCTCATCAACTAACCGGGAATTACTGACGCTACCAACCATAGCGGTCTGTCTGACCAAGAAACCCGTTTCTTGATGGTGGCGACCGTGGCGACAATTAACTTGTATTTACCAAAGCGCATGCCTTTGGCAATGTAGCTAGTGGGTTAGTGCCGATAGTGTTGACCCACGGTAATAAACCTGTACGATGGCGCTAAATATTGGGTATCAGCTATTAAGTCCTAAAAAGTAATGGCAGCTAAAACGGTGGGTTGAAGGACAACTGTATTCCAATGTAAGGTCAGGCATTTAACCTTTGCCTTACCGCTTCGTACAGCACCATACCTGTGGCCACACTTACGTTAAGGCTATCAAAATTGCCCATCATGGGAATTTTAAAGCTGCCATCGCAAATTTTGAGCAAGGCTGGCAAAACGCCTTTATCCTCGCTGCCCATTACCAAGGTGCAAGGGTCGGTTAAAGGCGTTTCAAACAAGTTTTGGCTTGCTTTCATATCGGTGGCATACACCATAATGCCATTCAGGTGTAAGGTATCTACGGCTTTCATCAGGCTATTTACACGGCATACCTGTATCTGCTCCAATGCTCCGGCACTGGCCTTCATGGCATCTTCGCCCAGTGCTGCAATGCCCTTATCGGGTACAATAATGGCCTGTGCACTGCAACATACAGCGATGCGGGTAATGGCACCAATATTGCGCACATCGGTTACCCCATCCAGCAACAAAAACAGTGGGGTTTCGCCCTTCTCGGTTACCCAGTCTATCACCTGCTGCAAATCGTGATACACAATGGCGCTCTTAAAAGCCACTACGCCCTGATGCTGCACATTGGTTAACCCATTAAGCTTTTCCATGGGTACCATTTGCAAGGGAACCTGCATTTGCCGGGCCAGTTCTTTTATGGTAGCAATGTTTTCGCCAGTGGCGTTTTTAAACAACAGCACTTTATCTACCCCGCTGCCTTGCTTTAGTGCCTCTACCACGGGATTGCGCCCGGCTATAATGTGCTTTGATTTAATAAACATATCAACTTATGATTTGCGGGTATAAACCCTATCGATAAAAATATTGGTACTTACAAAATAAAACAAGATTACCACCGCTACCAGCGCAAACTTTACAACCGCCCACACAAAGGGCGATGTAAAACTGTTGGGGCCTGTGCCATTGGTTAGAAACAACAGCATGAGCAGGTTTTCTACAGCATCGCATAAGGCTGCCAAGGGTCCAAACCACTTTAAGATGGCCGCAGCCTGACCCCAAACGCCGGTAAGTATGTGCCCCAGCCGCTGCACGGATACATAAAAGAAAATGCCATAGGCAGTTAAAAAAACATAATCGAGAACAATGTTGAAAATAACGGCACCCTGTTGCCACTGCTGGCTGGCCAGTTGTGCCGCCGCATAATTGCGAGCAAACTCCAAATCGAGAATGGTGCCACTTTGTGGCGTATTAAAAAAATGCCAATGTACCAGCATGGCTATACCGGTTATGAGTACTGAATATCCTGCGCTGCTTGTTTTATCCATGGGTTAAATATAGTATTCCTAGCCGTGCAAAATCTTAATGTTTATCAATAGATGGTAACAAGAGCTTTACCCGCAATATGGCAGCCACACTCATGGCATCGGTTATTTGGCCTTGTAGCACCATTTCATACGCTTCTTCAAAGGGCAACTTTTTTACCAAAAGCACCTCGGTATCTTCGGGGGCAGCGTGGTGCTGCTCCAGTTGCTGGGCCAGGTACAATTGGGCCACCTCATTACTTACCGAATTGCTAAGGTGCAACTGCAGCAAATGGGTGTACTTGCCCGCCCGAAGCCCCGTTTCTTCTTCCAACTCGCGTGCAGCGGCGTCCAGCAAGGCTTCATCGGCTGCGCAGCCTCCCTCGGGTATTTCCCAACTGTAAGCACCCAGTGGAAACCGATACTGGCCCACCAACCAAGTGTTACACTCAGCATCGAGTGGCAAAACACCAACAGCGGTATTTTTGAAATTTACTACCCCATAAATACCGGGGTTGCCATTAGGATTAAGCACTTGGTGCTCTTCCACCCCAATCCAGGCGTTGTTGTAAACCTGTGTGGTAGAAAGCACTTGCCAGGGATTATCGTCCAGAGACATAGCAGCCTTGTTTTTTTATGATGCGCCATTGGCGGAGTGACGGTGCCACAACACTTCCATTGTTGGTACCCTAAGTAAAAGCACATCCAACAGTATAAAGCAAAAAAAGTTCCAAGCCCGGTGTACGCCTTGGCTTGGAACAAATGAGATGCACAACGTTGCTTATGCTATTTTAAACCAAATGCCTTTTGCACCTTGGTAACATAGTCCAGTTTCTCCCAGGTGAAAAGCTCCACCTTTACTTTTTTTATCTTTCCGTTTGGACCTTTAAACTCTTTGGTAACCACTTCGTTTTGACGACCCATGTGCCCATAAGCGGCTGTTTCGCTATAGATGGGGCTACGCAATTTGAGACGCTGCTCTATAAAGTAAGGGCGCATATCAAAAAGCGATTCAACAATTTTTCCAATCTCACCATCGGTAAGATCAACCGTTGCTGTTCCAAAAGTTTTTACATTAATGCTGGTGGGCTGGGCCACACCAATGGCGTATGATACTTGAACCAATACCTCGCTGGCCAAACCGGCGGCTACCAGGTTTTTTGCAATGTGGCGGGTGGCATAAGCGGCACTCCGGTCAACCTTGCTAGGGTCTTTTCCGCTAAATGCACCACCACCGTGGGCGCCTTTACCACCATATGTATCCACAATAATTTTGCGACCAGTAAGTCCAGTATCGCCGTGGGGGCCACCAATTACAAACTTGCCGGTGGGGTTAATATGGTATTTAATGTCGTTGTTAAAAAGCTTCGCATACTTTTTATACTTGCTTTTAACACGCGGAATCAATATTTTAATTATGTCGGACTTTATCTTAGCCAGCATTTTTTCTTCCTCGTCAAAATCATCGTGCTGCGTGCTTACCACAATGGCATCAATGCGCACGGGTACGTTGTTATCGTCGTACTCCAGCGTTACCTGGCTTTTGGCATCGGGACGCAGGTACTTAATTTGTTTGTTTTCGCGACGCAGGGCAGCCAGCTCTTGCAAAATTTTGTGGGCAAGATCCAAAGCCAATGGCATGTAAGCCTCAGTTTCGTTGGTGGCATAGCCAAACATCATGCCTTGGTCGCCAGCACCTTGCTCTTCTTTTTTCTTCTTGTCAACACCCTGGTTTATATCGGCGCTTTGCTCGTGAATGGCACTTAAAATACCACAACTGTTGGCTTCAAACATGTATTCGCTCTTGGTGTATCCTATTTTTTTAATTACACCGCGGGCAATTTCCTGCACATCCAAATAAGCACTGCTTTTTACTTCGCCAGCCAATATTACTTGACCTGTGGTTACCAAGGTTTCGCAGGCTACCTTACTTTCCGGGTCGAAGGCTAAAAAATTATCAATTAAGGCATCCGAAATTTGATCGGCAATTTTATCGGGGTGTCCCTCACTCACGCTTTCGGAAGTAAACAAATAGGGCATAAAACGGTTGTTTTTTTTTAAAATTTCGGCAAATATATTAGCCGCGTATTAAAGTTTGGAATAAATAATCCTCAGCTGCATTCTTACTTGTGGGTTTGGATGGCTTCCGCCTGCTAAGCGAACACGTCCATCGGCTATGCGGTTAATGGCGCCTTGGCCACCCGTAAATTGATATACACCCAGCGGATACACAAAACTTACCACCGGGCAATTCTTGTAGAAAAAGGTGAATGGTGCCGACAACCGAAAGTCGTACACTGGTATTCCCTTGCTTACCAAGTTTTGAATATAGCGGGTAAGAGCAAATCTATACACGGCTACCCGCTCGCCATTAACTTGCTCGTAGTTGGTGATACCGCCAAAATAAGAAAAATCAATATCACGTTGGGGCATACAATCGTAGCGGCTAAAAGGGCTAAGATCGAAGGGCACGCCTCTAAAAACGTTGTCCGGCTCCGCCACATCGAGATAAAGCCCGCGGGGCGGCAACAACTGGCTGGTGGCTGCACTGGGTACGCCCAATTCTGTTATGCGCAATTCGGCCCGGTGTACTATGCGGTTGCTAAGTGTACTTAGGCCCGGAATTTTAATGCTGGCCATGGTACCGGGCGTAGCCTGTACATACACTTGGCTGGCACCTACCGTTGGGTTTTGTGCCAGGAAGTTACCGATTTCGGCACCAGTACGGTTGCGGGTAATCTTATTGGCGTGTCCGCTTAACCCCGACACTATAAAACTGCTGGAGGTGGTATCAATACGACCAAAAATTCTGGAACGGTAGTAAAACTCCAACTTCGTGCCCTGGTTAATGGAAAAGTAAAACAGTGTATTGCCTGCACCTTCGGCTTCCAATGCAAAGCCCGGCAAAAAGGCTTTAAATGCGGAGTCGTTGCGGAATGCCCCCAATGTATCTTGAAAAAAAAGCTGCTGCGCAAGCGCTTGACTAATTGGAATGCGTAACTCGTTGGACACCCGGCCATAAACCGAGTCTTTGCGCTTTATTTCTATGGTATCTCTAAACCGATTTGCGGCCATGGTTTTTTGGCCCCAAAGCTTTGAGCTGTTTTTCGATAAATCGGGCCTTAAATTGTAAAACGGCACAATTGAGGTATCGGGCCTCATGGCTTGGTTCACCTCGTACAGTTTAAAGGTGGTTGGCACCGATGAGTCGCCAAAATAACCAGTATATCGCAGCACCATCACAGCCGAGTCGAAGCCCACAATGCTGTCTCGAGGGGCAAACTGAAACCGCTCGCTATTGGCTGGTTTGGTTTCAAAAAACAACTGGGCGTTGGTATTGCCAAAGTAAGGGTCGCCCACTATGTTGCCCACCGTATGGGCATCGGTTAGAAGCAACCGCGTGGAGTCGTCGGGCACATAGTTGTTTGATACCACCTGAAGCACCGTATCAAAAGTATTAATGTTATCCACGGCAGGTATTAAACCGGTGCCAATGGTGGTGGTTTCAATTTTTGTGCAAGCCGCAAAGCAGGAAAGCAGTACGGTTAAAATGGGGAACCATCGGGTAAAGCCCTTCACAGATGTAGTAAGTTTTGGGGAAGAAATGAGACCTATTAATGACCTGCAAGGTCGTTGTACAGCTGTAAATAGTCTGTTAAATCGGTACCGTCGCCTTTGAAGGGGAGTATTTTCTTGCCTTTAACCTTGCTAAATTCTTCTTTTAAGGCATCGGAAACCTGCGCTTCGCCAAACGAAATGGCATCGGCATAAATGGCCCCACCCCGTTGAATGGCGTGGTTATCGGCAGGTGCATAAGGCGCTAAATCCTTCTCTTTTAGCGCATCGGTAATGGCCGCCACTTTTAAAAAGTTGGGGCCTATTTTTTCGTCGAATGTATTGGGGCCGAGCGTGTACAATACTTTGCTATGGGCAAAAACGGGTTCTTTTTTGTAAATCGTTTTTAGGTACATGGGTATAAGCCCCGTCATCCAGCCGCTGCAATGGATGATATCGGGGGGCCATCCAAATTTCTTGACGGTTTCCAGCGCACCCTTGCAAAAAAACACGGTCCGCATAACATTGTCGTCGTACCATTTTTCGTTTTCATCGGTAAACACAAATTTGCGCTTAAACAAATCTTCATTATCGAGAAAGTACACTTGTAAGCGGGCGTTGGGCAGGCTAGCCACCTTTATCTGCAACGGATAGTCGTCGTTATCAACCGTAACATTGATGCCGCTTAGGCGCACTACTTCGTGCAATTTGTGTCGCCGCTCGTTGATGGTGCCAAAGCGCGGCATAATGCATCGCACTTCAAGGTTGTTATTATTGGAGAGTATGGCCAACTTGTTTACCGCCTCAGAAAACTCGGTAAGCTCCAGGTAAGGAGACATTTCGGTGGCAATGAATAATATTCTTTTCTTTGTACTCATCTGGTAATAAAAATTTGTTATTCCTTAAAAAAGGTGTGCGAAGGTACTGAAAATCTGCTTTATGGAGCAGTTTAAATAGCCCCAAACATACTGCTTACACAACCTATGGTTATAATTAAGACCATTGCCCAGCTGCAAACCTGGCTGCTACGGCAACGGCAATATCCCGACCGTATCGGTTTTGTACCCACCATGGGGGCACTGCACCAGGGGCATATTTCCCTCATTGCCAGCAGTTTGCAGCAGCAGCAACTTACGGTGTGCAGCATATTTGTTAATCCCACCTAACCATAGCTGGGGACATTGCCATGCTGGAGGCCGCCGGTTGCCACTTGCTTTTCTTGCCCTCGGTGGGTGAAATATACCCCAACGGAACCGCCAACCTGCCGTTTTACCCGTTGGGTGTGCTAGAAACGCTGCTTGAGGGAAAGTACCGCCCAGGGCATTTTCAGGGGGTATGCCAGGTTATGGCACGGCTGTTAGAAGCTGTACAACCTGCTAACCTGTATATGGGCACCAAAGATTATCAGCAATGCATGGTGGTGCGGCAACTGCTGCAGTGGTTGCCCTGGCCAATACAACTGCACGCCATGCCTACCCTGCGCCAAGCCAACGGCCTAGCCATGAGCAGCCGAAACCTACGACTATCGGCAAGCGAAACCCACGTGGCCGCCGAAATTTATGCCCAACTCAAGCGGCTGCAGACCCTGCTACCAACGGGTAAGCCACTGCGCCAATTGGAGGCTGAGGCCACAGCAGCCCTAGTGGAGGCGGGCTTTGCCAGAGTAGATTACGTCTGCATTGCCCATGCCCATACGCTGCTGCCTTTGGAAACCTTTGATGCAAAAACACCTGCCGTAGGCTTAGTGGCTGCATTTATGGGGCAAGTGCGGCTAATTGACAATTTGTTGCTGTATGAACCGTTTGAGGAAAAATTGGAGTTTTACCGAGCGCCGAATTGAACGGTTTCTTATCTTTACCCCGCAGCAGCAATTCCTATGCAAACCTTGTGTTTTTTTAAGACCAACATGAAACAGCTAACCCTACCAATACTACTCTTACTCGCAGCATCCTTGCAGGTGACGGCTCAAGACCCGCATTTTTCGCAGTTTTTTGCTTCGCCGCTCACCCTTAATCCGGCACTTACGGGGCGTTTCGATGGCAATTACCGTATTGCTGGCAATTACCGCAACCAATGGCCCACTATTAATAATGCCTTTACCACCGCCACATTTAGTGCCGATTTTGCGGTGTTGCAAAACCGGGTACCCGAGACCGACCGCTGGGCAGTAGGCCTTATGGCATTTACTGATGAACAAGCCGATGGTGTACTTAAAAACACATTTTATTCGATAAGTACGGCCTACCACAAAGCACTAGACGAAGACGGCACCCACCAGGTAGCGCTTGGTTTCCAAGGCACGTATGCCCAAAAACGCCTCAATACCGCCAACCTAAAGTTCGAAGATCAACTGCGGAGCGATGGTTTTACGGGCATTACGAACGAAATTTTTAATCCCCAAGCCCTCAACATCAATTATTTCGACCTTAATGCAGGCGTGATGTTTAGTGGCGGATTTGGCCTAGCCAGCAACTATTATGTGGGGGGAAGCATCTATCACATCAATAAACCCCGCGAGAGCTTTACAGGCGCGCAGTTTGCCCTTCAGAATCGCTATACGCTACACGGTGGTTTCTATTTGCCAGTGGGCCAAACGGCTACACTGCACACCAGCCTACTGCACCAATCCCAGGCGGGTGCGCAGGAAACTGTACTGGGTGCGGCCATTGGTTTCAACCTCAACAACGATTTTGACTACCGACCTGCTACCTTTTATGCGGGCAGCTGGCTGCGCTTTAACGATGCTATTATACCCTACATTGGGCTAGAATTTAATAAGTTTCGCTTTGGTGCCAGCTACGACATAAACGTAAGCCGATTGCGCACCGTAAGCAATAGCCAGGGTGGTTTCGAAATCAGCCTGATTTATATTGGTAAACGAGACGGCGACAAGGGTATTAGCTGCCCTAAGTTTTAGCCCGCTGGCCTAGTACTGCGCTTAAGTTTGCATGGCCTGCCACAAAAAACCGATACGGCAGCAGGGCATCTTCCCCTGCGTAACCCACGCCAATGCGCGGGGCGGCCACTATGCTTTCCTGTGGATACCGAAAACCATCGCTAATAATGCAGATTTGCGGCCCCTGCAAGCTTAACCCATTGTGCAGCTTTGTGTGAATGCCCATGGCCTTGGCCACACTGCCCGGGCCGCGGGTGAGGCTGCGATGGGGAGCATGCTTACCCCGCCGCAAGCACATCGTCTCCATACCCACCAGCGGCTCAACCGCCCGTATAAGCACCGCCAGCGGTTGCCCAACGGGGCCACATACCACATTAAGCATGTGGTGCAGACCATAACAAAAGTAAACGTAAGCCACCCCACCCTGCGCATACATAATGGCGGTGCGGGCAGTGTGTAGGCCTCCATACGCATGGCTGGCACGGTCGGCCACGCCATTGTAGGCTTCGGTTTCCACAATGCGGGCCGTACAACGTGCACCTTCTATGTGGGTTACCAATATGTGCCCCAGCAGCTGCCGCGCCGTTTGCACCACATCAACATCCTCATAAAAATTAACGGGTAAATTTTCCACTTATCAAATATCCGACGCTTTTTACACCCAAAATGATGCTACTTTGCTCACCCATGCAGAAATACCCGCGCTGCCGGGTTTAAAAAACCATTTGTACCGTTGCTAAAAGACATCATTATAGCCCTTCAGGCGTACGGCAAAGCCCACCGCTTTATAAAAACACACCGGTTGTGGCGTGTTATTATTGTGCCGGGACTGCTGTATATGCTGCTGTTTGCCACCAGCATGTATTTTTTTTGGAGCACGGCCACCGATGCTGTGGCATACCTTAACCGCACGGTGGGCATTGCCGGCTGGCTGGAGCGCATGAACAGCCGCTGGCTCAGCTTTGCCATTAGTTTTGCCGAATTGGTGCTTACGCTGCTGATGCTCTTGTTTTATTTTTCGCTGTTTAAGTACATCTGGCTCATTATTGGCTCGCCGCTGTTTGCCTACCTTAGCGAGAAAACCGAGGCGCTGATAGAAGGCAAATCGTACCCTTTTAGCATCACCCAGTTGCTAAAAGATGTGTGGCGGGCCATACAACTGGCGCTGCGCAACAGCCTGTGGCAAACCGTGTACACGCTGGCCATCATGTTTCTATCGCTGGTGCCGCTTATAGGCTGGGCTGCGCCGGTACTGGCCCTGTTTATTGAATGCTACTATTATGGGTTTAGCATGCTGGATTACAGCTGCGAACGACATCGGCTGAGCCCCAGTGCCAGTATTAGATACATTGGCACCCACAAGGGGCTTGCCATTGGCAATGGTGTGGTGTTTTACCTCATGCACCTAATACCCGTAGTGGGGTGGATGCTGGCACCTGCCTACGCGGTGGTGGCTGCTACCATTAGCCTCTATGATGCCCACAAGGAACGCTAACCAACCACCAAACGGATGCTTGCAGCAATTTCAGCAATGCCGTTGTGCCATTAATAAGCGATATTTGTACGCACCATCAGTTTGTACCGTATGCCCAAAGTAATTTCTTACCAATTATCTGAAAGCATAGATATTAAAAGCTTTAGTGTAGATTTTACCGGCACCATATTTTACGCCGATTCGGAAGAGCTGTTTTATGATATGGGCAACGACCAATACCTGTATGTGTTTAAATACGGCGTGGTAAGCCTGTTTAACTACAGCGATGTGGACGCCACCGCCGTTATAAAACTGCTGACCCCCTACTGCAAAAAAAATCTGCCGGAGCGCCTAAGCGAGGAGTTTGATGTGGACTTGAATGCCAACCGTTTTAAGCTGGGTTTTAATGGCATAGCACTGCCCCAAGCCAACGCCGACATGATACGGCTGGTGATGCTAAACGTAAGCCAGTCTGTAGCCCTAGACCACTATGGCAGCCAAACCAACCTGCTGCTGGAAGCCACCAACCACCACACCCAAAACCTGGAGCTGAAGGGAAAATTGGACATGAGTGGCAAAGCTCTAAAAATGTTTATTGGCCGCACCCTGAACCTCAAAAACCACATTACGGAAAACTTGTACATTTTTGATAGCCCCGACGAAACCTGGGCCGATGAAAACCTAAGCCGCCTGGATGCTGGCCTTAAAAAAACTTTTGATTTGCAAGTACGCTACCGCACAGTGCAAGAGGGTCTGGGTATTGTAAAAGAAAACCTTGAACTGTTTAAAGATATTTTGCAAACCCGCAACAGCACCCAACTGGAATGGATTATCATCATTCTCATTTTGGTGGAGGTGATTAACCTGTTTGTGGAGAAAATTTGGCGGTGAAACAAGAAAGTAGATGGCTGATGTGGGATGTGGGATGTGAGGATTTGAGGATGTAATGATTTGAGGATGTTCGATGTGAGATGTACGATGTGAGAAGTCAGAAATTAAACATCAGACATCGAGCATCAGACATCAGACATTTTCCTAGATGGCCCCCAGCGCGGAGTTGGGCAGCCTGATTGACCAGTTTTTTGCTTTGTTTTTGAGTGAATTGCCGTTGTGTTAGGTGTTGGTAAAAATCAAAAAATCAGAACATCAAAAAATCTCACATCCGACATCAGACATCGAGCATCAGACATCAGACATTTTCCTAGATGGCCCCCAGCGCGGAGTTGGGCAGAATGGCTGAGCAGTTTTTTGCTTCGTTTGTGAGTGAATTGACGTTGTGTTAGGCATTGGTAAAAATCAGAACATCAGAACATCAAAAAATCAAAAAATCTCACATCCGACATCAGACATCGTACATCAGACATCCTACATTTCCCCCGATGGCCCCCAGACGCGGAGTTGGGCAGCCTAGCTCACCAGTTTTTTTCTTTGTTTGTGTGTTAATTGCCGTTGGTGTTAGGTATTGGTAAAAATCAAAACATCACAACATCAACACATCAAAAAATTCCCTCCAGTTTTCTGCTTTGTTTGTTTGTGAATTGCCGTTGTGTTAGGTATTGGTAAAAATCAAAAAATCAGAACATCAACACATCAAAAAATCCCCTCCAGTTTTTTGCTTTGTTTGTGTGTGAATTGCCGTTGGTGTTAGGTATTGGTAAAAATCAAAACATCAGAACATCAACACATCAAAAAATTCCCTCCAGTTTTTTGCTTTGTTTGTTGGTGAGTTGTGGTGTGTGGTATTGGAGAAAATCAAAAAATCAGAACATCAAAAAATCGGAAATCCCACATCCCACATCAGAAAATCCGACATCTCACTTCCCCCGCCTGTGGCTGTGTACAAACAAGCCGTGTATGCTGCGGTTTTCGTAGGCATTACGAATGGCGATGGCAAACAAATCGGCCACATCAAGCACTTTAATTTTGCTGGACTGCTGCTTAAGCGGGATGGTATTGCACACCACCAACTCTTCTAGCGCACTGTTTTCGATATTGGTGTAGGCACTGCCGCTAAGCACCGGGTGGGTACACATGGCCCTAACCGTGCGGGCTCCTTTTTGGCGCAACATACCCGCTGCTTTGGCCAGCGTGCCGCCGGTATCGCAAATGTCGTCTATCAGCACCACATCGCGGTCGGTGACATCGCCAATTACCGTCATGCTGGCTATTTCGTTGGCACGCTTGCGGTGCTTATCGCAAATCACCATTTCGGCATTAAAATAACTGGCTACTTCGCGTACCCGGTTGGTGCTGCCCACATCGGGCGCCGCAAAAGTCAGGTTTTCGAGGTGTAGGTTTTCGATGTAAGGAATAAAGATGGCGCTGCTATCGAGGTGGTCAACGGGAATATCGAAATAGCCCTGAATTTGAGGAGCGTGCAAATCCATGGTAATAACACGGTCGGCACCGGCGGCCACCAGCAAATTGGCCACCAGTTTGGCCCCAATGGCCACACGCGGTCGGTCTTTGCGGTCTTGCCGGCTAAAGCCATAGTAAGGCAGCACCGCAATAACCTTGTAAGCACTGGCCCGGCGCGCTGCGTCTATCATCAGCAGCAGTTCCATTAGGTTATCGCTGGGGGCAAAGGTGCTCTGCACTAAAAACACGTGCTCACCGCGTATGCTTTCCATAAACTGCACCCCAAACTCACCATCGCTAAACTGCTGCACCACGCAATTGCCCAAGGGGGCACCAAAACGCGTAGCAATTTGCTGGGCAAGGTATTTGGAGTGGGTTCCAGAAAAAATTCGGGCCTCGTGCGACATGGTTACAATTTTGGGTAATGGAATGGCCTATATTGTGCCAGATGCCCGCGAAGATAATGGCCGCCTATTACCCACAACCATTTTGGCATGGAAAAAACACTCGAAACTACCAACTCCATAAAGCACTGGGCCGAAGATGACCGCCCCCGCGAGAAACTACAGCAGCATGGTGCTGCAAGCCTTGGCCTGCACGAACTGCTGGGCATTTTAATTAACAATGGCAGCAAAAATGCCAGTGCCATAGATTTGGCACGACAGGTGCTGCAGCTGGCCGATAACGATCTGAGCAAGCTGCCACGCCTATCGGTAACGGATTTGCAGCGCATTAAAGGCATTGGGCCGGCCAAAGCCATTACCATAAAGGCGGCGCTGGAGCTGGCGGTGCGCATAGACCAAGCAGGCCTTGCAGTGCGCCACAAACTGACCAACTCGGTAGATTTGGCCCGCTACCTACGCAAGCGAATAGGTAGCGAAGACCGTGAGCTGTTTGTAGTGGTGTTTTTAAACGCCGGCAACCGCATTTTGGGCCACGAGGTAATAAGCTCGGGTGGCATAACCGGTACGGTGGTTGATGTGCGCATTGTGATGCGCCGCGCCATAGAAAGCAAGGCCACCGGGCTTGTTTTGTGCCACAACCACCCCAGCGGCAATCTTAAACCCAGCGAGGCCGACTGCCGCCTGACCGAGCAAATGAAAGATGCCGCCAAGCTGCTTGAACTAAGACTGATTGACCACATTATTGTTAGCGATGAGGGTTATTACAGCTTTTCCGACGAAGGCACGCTATAGACATAGCCATGGGTAGCAAGTAGGAGCTAGCTTGTCATTTGGCCTAACATTGGTGTCTCAACCTTGCCCTGAACCCTTCGACAGGCTCAAGGCGGCGCCTTATCCTCGACCCTTCGACAGGCTCAGGGCGGCGCCTTATCCTCGACCTCAACCTATTAACTGCTCGAATATTGCTTATCGCTTGCTTGCGAGGGGCGATACCCCCTCGCTGGTAGATTGCGCCCTTTCAGGGCTAAATGCACGCTAAAACGAGCGTCAGACTGTAAAACGCTCGGCCTTAA
>RDXD01000143.1 GCA_004292575.1 Bacteroidota bacterium | reverse complement strand
CATCTTGGGGCACGTATCCTTTTCCATACTCGCATGCCACTAACCAAAAGATGGTGATGGCCAACGATTTTCAATTGCTTAAGCAAGGCGATCCGCAGGGCAAATACTATATGCCTGCCATGAGCGATGCTCCACTACGGGGCTACAAAGGTAGGCACGAGTGGTTTTGGGAACCCGGCGATGAGGCACATATTTTTCCCCTTGAGCACCTTATGGATATGTACTTAAAAAGTGTGGGGCGCAATACTTCGCTCATAATTGGCCTTACCCCCGATACTGCCGGACTAATGCCAATGCCTGATGTATTGCGGTTAAGGGAGTGGGGCAGTGCCATAAAGCAGCAGTTTGAAAACCCTTTGGCCAAAAGCGCGGGAAGCGGGTACGTTTTGGAAATGCCCTTTAAAAAAACGCAAGGCATTGACCAGGTTTTGATAATGGAAGATATCGTTTTTGGGGAGCGCATCAGGAAATTTGTGTTGGAAGCCAAAACTGCTACGGGATGGCAGACCATTACAGAAGGCTCCTGTATTGGCCATAAATACCTGCACCGGTTTCCTGAAGTAAGGGCATCAGCCTTGCGTCTGCGCATTACCGAGGCACTTGACACTCCACAAATTAAAAGTTTACAAGTTTTTGGTAAAAACAATTAGCACCATGTTAAATTACATTTTAGGTGGATGTTGCTGTATATGGTGCGTTTTGACTGGGTATGCACAGCCAAAAAGGACAATGGATGTGTATTTGATAGGGGGACAGTCCAACGCCACAGGCCAGGGTATTTTTAAAAATATACCCCCTGATTTTTTTACAGATACCGCCGTGCATTTTTTTTACGGCAATGGGCTGCAAGGTGTTGGCAAGCCAATGCAATGGGGGCCACTTAGCCAGGCATCTGAAACCAATGATAAATTTGGGGTAGAACTTAGCTTGGGTACAACACTGCAACAGTATTATCCCAACCGCCAAATTGGCCTTATAAAGTACGCTTTTTCAGGCTCTAACTTGTATAGCCAGTGGGCGCCCGGCAGCCACAAGGCCGATACCAATAATTATGGTGCGGAGTTTAAAAAATTTGTGCTAACGGTTGATGCTGCCCTTGCGCAGTTGAAGGCTAAGGGAATAAAGCCCAGGCTTAGGGGTATGGTTTGGATACAGGGCGAAGCCGATGCAAGAGAAATAGCCGGGAGTACCAATGCTGAGGCCTACGGTAAAAATTTGAACCATTTTATACAAAGGGTGCGAGAACAATGGCAGGTTCCCAATTTGCCTTTTTTGTATGCTTATGTAATTCCTGTGCCACAACAGCGATTTACCGGCAGGGAGGAAGTGCGCCGAGGACAACAACAAGTGGACCGCAAATCGGGCAACTCCCTTTCAGTTAAAAATGCGTTTGCTATACCTACCGACGATTTACAGCTCCGCGCCGACGACATTAATACCCCCTTTCCGGATGATAAAGTACATTTTGGCACTTTAGGTGTTTGGGAACTTGGTAAGCGTTTTGCTAAACAATTGAAAAGAAAATAGCCATGCTCAGGGTAATCGTTTTGGTTGTGTGGGTTATGCTTTTACAACACGAAGGCTTATCCCAAAAAAGGCAAACCGATACTTTGGCGCCCAATATTATTTTTATAGTAGCCGACGATTTGGGATGGGCCGATGTGGGATACAACGGAAGCACTTTGTATAAAACCCCCAATATTGATAAATTAGCAGGTTTAGGAATTGTTTTTAATTGTGCGTATTCAGCCAGCCCGGTATGTTCGCCTTCTCGTGCAGCGTTGCTTACCGGCAAGCATCCTGTGCAAACTGACATTACAGATTATATACCAGGCGACAGGCACTACGGCCCCCATACCCATCAAAAATTGGCGTCGCAGCCATTTGCGATGCAGCTGCCATTAGCCGAACATACCCTTGCCGAAGCTTTGAAAAAAGCAGGCTATCGTACCTTTTTTGCCGGCAAATGGCACCTTGGCGAAAATGAAAACTTTGGACCCCTGCAACACGGATTTGATAAAAACCTCGGCGGCAACCATACCGGCCACCCTGCAGGCGGCTATTTTTCGCCCTACCAAAACCCGCAACTACCCGATGGGCCAAATGGCGAGTACCTTACCGACAGGCTAACGGATGAAACGATGGCGTTTATAAGACAAAATGACAACCGGCCATTTTTTGCATTTATGCCATACTATAGCGTACACCTACCCTTGCAAGGCAAACCCGATACGGTAGAGAAATATAGACAATTACTAACTAAAAAAAAAGCAGTTTCAGAGGTTTTCGAAAAAAATGGCGATACCTACAGCAAGTTGGTACAGAATAACCCGCAATATGCTGCCATGGTAGAAAGCCTTGATGAAAACATAGGCCGCCTGATGAACTTTTTACAAACCGAAGGATTGGCGCGCAATACCATTATCATATTTACCTCGGACAACGGCGGCATGAGCACCAGCAATGCCAAGGAGCAAATACCTACCTCTAACCTACCCTTGCGCGCCGGAAAAGGATATTTGTACGAAGGCGGCATAAGGGTACCATTGGTAATTAGCTGGCAGGCTAACTTAAAAGGTGGCCAGCATACCAATTTCCCTGTATCGGGTATGGATTTTTACCCAACCCTGTTGCAACTGGCAGGCTTGCCCCCAATGCCACAGCAGCATATAGATGGCATAAGTTTAGTGCCGCTGCTTAGCGGCAAATCACTGGCTGTACGATCCTTGTTTTGGCACTATCCGCACTATAGTGGCGGGTTGGGTGGTACACCCGCCGGTGCGGTGCGTATGGGCCGCTACAAGCTAATTGAGTGGTACGAAAGCAATACAATTGAGCTGTATAATCTGGATAAGGATGCTGGTGAAAAAGTAAACCTGGCAACAAGCAAACCCCAACAAACCCGGAAACTCCGGCAAATGCTGCACCGGTGGCGCCACCAGGTAAAAGCTAAAATGCCCCACGCCAATCCCAATTACAAAGTACCATAACCTACCGTTTTCTCCCACCTTAGTTAGTGGCACACCAGCGTTGCTAAGTGATGGCATTGGGTTGAAGCCAACGCTAACGGGTTGTGGGTACCGCACCCAGTGGAGTAAAAAATGCGACGCCGGAAGTTTTGGGCAACTGCCCAAGATTGCTAAACCAGATAACTTACCGTGAGCGGTTAAAAGTTTTGCTCGCGCCTGGCTTGGAATCTAAACTGGGCGACCGGCTGGCTATTTAGGCTTCACGTACTTTCTAAGCCCTACAACGCCGAATTCATCAATAAAAATGATAAATAATGCTTCCAGCTTTTTACATTCCTCCAAATTTTGGGATAAACTGCATGTAATGCTGCTAATGGCAAACTTCTTATGGTAACTTACGCCGGCTGAAAAATCAATTTTAACCTGTTTTGTTTTAGTTTGGCTAATTTTCCGCAATGAAATTACGACGCTTGGCTCTTGTGCCCATCTTCTTGCTTTTGGCTTTATTTACTACTGCCCAGGTCTGCGATGATAAACATCGTCCAATTATTTTAATACATGGTTTTTTGGGGGCGGGCGACAACTATAGCTTTATGCTTCACAAGCTTTTTGAAGCAGGCTATTGCCCCCAAAGATGTTTTGTTTATGATTGGAATTCTATAGACCGGGCAAACCAAAACCCTAGGCTTGACCGCTTTGTAGATAGTGTTTTGCAAGTAACTGGAGCTTCAAACGTTGATTTGGCCGGGCATTCGGCAGGCGGCGGCGTTTGTTATGCGTATCTAAGTGACAGTGTGCGGGCGAAAAAAGTGGCCCATTATGTTCATATTGGCAGCAATGCAAACAAAACACCTGCAGGGGGTGAAGGCACGGTACCCAACCTCAATATTTACAGTACCGCCGATAGGGTGGTAAAAGGTGGTGATATCGCTGGTGCTACCAATCTGCGGTTTACCAATTACGACCATATTGAAGTTGTAACTGCAGACTCGGTGGCGGTGGCAGTTTATGAGTTTTTGAATACGGGCAAAAAATATAAACCAAATAAAATGGTTTTGCCTGATGCATTTGCTGTTAAGGGGCGGGTAATTACGCTTGGCCAAAATCAGGCTATGGCGGGGGCAAAACTATTGGTAAAAAAAGTGCGCAAAAATGGTTCACTCGGCGCGAAAATTGCAGAGGCGACCACTCGAGAAGATGGCAACTTTACCCTTAACGGAATTGAGCCTTCTACGGCGTATATGATTTATTGCTACCCACTGGCGGGCAGACCGATGGTTTATTATTTTTCAAAGATTTTGCCCCATGAGCCATTGCTTTACTTACGCACCCTTCCTTTTGAGGGCATGGTGTCTATGATGTTGGGAAGCCTGCCTGCCGATTCTAATCAAGCCGTGTTTACGCTGTTTAGCAACAAAAGAGCCATTCTTTATGGCCGCGATGAATTGTCGATAAATGGCACAACGCTTAGTACAGAGGCCTTTGCCACCCCAGCCAAGACGGCTATTTCATGGTTTTTGTACGACGGCAATGGGAATGGGCAAAGTGATTTTACCCGCATAGCGCCGCTATCAAACTTTCCTTTTATGCAGGCCATCGATGTTTGGTTGCCAGCAGGAAGCAAAACCTCGCAGTTTGTTTTTAACGGAAATACGATTAATGTGCCTTCTATTCCGGCTTCCGAGGCCATTATTGTAGTGGTTTTATAGCCTTCAGTCGAGCTCGAGTTAATTGGTTGAAAAAAATGTACACATTGGCCGATGCTTCGCATATTTGAGAGCGTGCTTTCAAAAACGATTTAATGGGCAACTTCTTAGACGCACCATGTTGTTGGGGTAAATACAAGTAATTGGTGCAATCCTACTGGGTAAAGCGCAAACAACGATTCTTCTTACTATCCAACAAATCGGCTACACCACCACTCGAAACCGACTCCTCAAAGCGCAGCAACCGAAACATCCCGACGTTGAAATTGAATTTTTTTTGCCGCGTTGGGTACCCCAACAAATTGCATACTACTTGCAACAAATGAGTACGCAGAACCATTTACCCAACACGCCTAGCCGCGAAATAATGTGCGGGGTAAAGAGCGCCGGGGCCACAAGTAACCAAGTTTACAGTGGGTGAGATGGTTGATGTATGCTACGTGGAGCACGGCTACCATCAATGCTCTAGGTGCTACGATGGATTGAATGAGCGCTTTAGCCAATACACCACTTTTAGCTATAACAGCCCCATTGCATTTTACCCAAACCAAACACTGATACCCAAAAACCTGTGGGTGGGCCACACCTTTGTCAAACGTTTACGGCCTGCCCAAACGTCAACAGGTTGTTATCCGGATCAAGCAACGAAAACTCGCGTTGCCCCCAAGGCTTGGTTGCTAAGCCGCCGTTGGGGTGAATGGCCACCCCGCGGCGCAACAGCTCATCATAAAGCACATCAATGTTAACCGTTCTAATATAAACCTGTCCATCGTTCTCGCGTGGGTCAAGTGCGCCAAAAAGAAAGAAATGAATTTCAATATTGTCTTTGCGCACCAATAGGTAGTCCCCATAATCACCCAGTTCATCAAAACCCAATACAGACAGATAATATGATTTGGTAACGCCCATATTTCGCATGGGTAATTTAGGAACTATGGCTGTCAACATGTTATGGTTCTATTTATTGTTACGGCTCAATTACTACCTTCAATTTTTAAATGTCACATCACCAATTACTGACCGTGCCCGAGTAGAAAGTAGTTGGTGGCAAAGTTAGCGCCGATATACGATAAGCTATCGACAAAGCATTGATAAATTGCGGCGATGTTCACCCAACACTCCAGCGATTTTGGCGCTCCAATTGGTTCATTATTGCAAGCAGTTTATGAACATTGGAATTGGTTCAACTTAGTCTGTGCACTTGGCTTCTTCCAAAATCCTTTGTTTCTATTGAATACGCTTTGGCACTTACCTGCTCATGACATTTCAGGTTTATACCACGCATTCTAATTTGGGTATCGTTTCAGTAATTTAGGCAGCTGAGTGATGTTGCTAACCGCCTGTATCTAGGTCAAACCCTAAAACTTATCTCATAACAATAAGCGCTAGCACATGCAATTATGCCCATCAGGAACAACAAAAGCACCCGCTAAGCCTCCCGCTACCTACATTTGCCGCTTATTATCTTTACGCACTCATGCATTACGCCACCGCCGAAAACCTTACCAAAGCCTATGGCATAACGCCATTGTTCAACAATATTTCGTTCCATATAAACGAGGGCGATAAAATAAGCCTAGTGGCCCGCAATGGCGTGGGCAAGAGTACCCTGCTGAAAATACTGGCCGGCAAAGAAACCCCCGACAGCGGCAAAATATGGATTCACAAAGACGTGAAAGTGGTGCTGTTTGAGCAAGAGCCCGATTTTGCCGAACAAAAAACCATTGCCGAAAACATCTTTGACCACGATCACCCCACGCTAAACGCCATCCGCGACTACGAAGCAGCCAGCGAAACCGAAGACAGCGATGCCATCAGCGACGCCATTGAGCGCATGACCGACCTGAACGCCTGGGATTTTGAAGCCAAAGTGAAACAGATTTTAACCAAGCTGAACATTCACCACCTCGACCAGCGTGTGGCCAGCCTGAGTGGTGGGCAGCGCAAGCGCGTGGCACTGGCCCGCACACTTATTGATGTGGGTTTCGACCCGCAACATACCCTGCTGTTGATGGACGAACCCACCAACCACCTGGATGTGGAAATGGTGGAATGGCTGGAGTTTTTCCTAAACGGCGAAAACATTACCCTGCTGATTGTAACCCACGACCGCTACTTTTTGGATGCTGTGTGCCAAGAAATTTGGGAAATGGAAAGCAGCAACATTTACAACTATACTGGCGACTATGCCAACTACCTTGAGAAGAAAGCGGCACGCATAGAAAGCACGCTCAGCAGCATAGACAAAGCAAAAAATACTTACCGCAAAGAGCTGGAATGGATGCGCAAGCAGCCCAAGGCCCGCACCACCAAAAGCAAAAGCCGACAAGATAATTTTTATGAAGTGGAAGGGCGCGCCAAGCAAAAAGTGGTGGACGAGCAAC
>RDXD01000278.1 GCA_004292575.1 Bacteroidota bacterium | reverse complement strand
ATAAGCGTTTACAGTCGTGATGCTAAAGCAAAATACCAATACCATAGCTGACAAAAAACCTTCTGAAAAGCCTGAAGCCTTTGGTCTGCGCGTAAGCAATCTGCGCACACGCCCCAGCAGTCCGCCTCTTTTCCTACCCGCGAATCCCATCGCAAGTTGTGGCTTCGCAAGGCGCAATTCTTCCAAAATCGTGAGTGTTTTTATCAAAGTAAGCGAATCGCCTGTAACGTTTACCGCTATGTCATCACAGCAATTTTCGCGCTCCTCGCGTATGTAGCCCGAAACCCACCACACAAAAGGATTGTAAAACAAGACTATCTCTACGAGCGTTTGGAAAATATTGACCAAATAATCCTTGCGCTTCAAGTGTGCCAACTCATGCGCCAAAATACTTTCTACTTGTGCCACACTTAGTCCTGCAAGCGTACCGATAGGCAACAAAATCACAGGCTTCAGCCAACCTATCACCATAGGCATCTCTGCAAGTGCCGATTCGAGCAGGCGTACTTTGCCTTTGATGCCTATTTCAGAGGCAAGGAAAGCGAGTGTGCCTTGCCAATACGCGCTTACTTCTATGACTTGGTAATTTCTAAGGCGTTGCAAATACGCATAACCGCCTATGAAACGCACCAAAAGCAACAGCACACCCAGCAGCCATACACTTACCACAAGAGGCAGGTGTGTATTGAAATAACTTTCGGTACTTGTCCAGAGTGTCTGCCATGTATTCGCTTCTGCTACGCGCTCTACGCTCTCGGTAGGCAAGGCAGGGGCAGGCAAGGCAAAAGTAATGGGCGAGGTAGGCAAGGGCTGATAACTCCTATAATATGCCACGAACGTTACAACGCCCAGCACAAATATCGTCATCAAAGCACTTACAGATACAAAATAACGCGCATTCGAGGAATAGCTACGCATCATTATCATCACTAAGCCAAGCAAAATAGCTATCACAGCTCCTTGCCAAAGCGAGTGCAAAATAGTCCAACCAAAAGCCTGCACGAGGCGGTCTGATAAAATGTCGCTTAAGTTCATTGATTACCTCCTTTTTCTTTTTCTATTTGTTCGATCAGTTTTTTGATTTCGTCAAGCTCTGAAGTGCTTGTTTTGCGATTACCGAGTGCCTGCATGACGAGGCGCATAGCAGAACCCCCAAATACCGTTTCGGTAAGGCGGTCTAAGAACGTTTTTTGGGCTACTTCGCGTGAGTATTGCGCAGTATAAAGGTGGCTACGCTCAGAGTCATCACGATTCAGTAAGCCTTTCTCATGCATGAGTTGCATGATTTTGAGGGTAGTCGTATAGCCGACTTCGCGGTGTTCGTTTAGTTTGTCATTCACGAACCGTACTGTGCTACCACCCGTTTCCCACAATATTTGCAGGACTTCGAGTTCAGATTCAGTGGGTTTTATCATAATTTTTTTAAGGGTTATATGGTTTTGGGATTGAGGGTAAAAGGGTTTACAGGTAAACGGGTTCACGGATTTACAGGTAAACGGGTTTGCGGGTTTATGGATTTACAGGTAAACGGGG
>RDXD01000142.1 GCA_004292575.1 Bacteroidota bacterium | reverse complement strand
GCCTTTTGTAGAAAAGATGCACAACTGTTTCATCACTTAAAAAACAATTTTACATGCCAGTATTACAAGCAGTGCAGCTTGGCAAGCAGTACAATGGTACGGCTGCCCTAAGCAACCTCAATTTGTCTATTGATAAGGGCGAAATATTTTGCCTGCTCGGCCAAAACGGCGCCGGTAAAACCACCACCATCAATTTATTTCTAGGTTTTACGGAAGCCAGCACTGGCAAAGCCACCATTAATGATGTGGAAGTGAAACCAAATGAGACGGCCACCAAAAAGTTTGTAGCCTATATACCCGAGGTGGTACAACTCTATGGTAACTTATCAGGCGTCGAAAATTTAGATTTCTTTAGTCGTTTGGCTGGTTTTAAATACAGCAAAGAATTGCTCACCAGCTTTTTAACCAAAGCCGGTTTGCAATTGGAGGCACATGCAAAAAGACTAAGCACTTACTCTAAAGGTATGCGCCAGAAAGTGGGCATTGCCATAGCATTGGCAAAGAATGCCGATGCTATTTTGATGGATGAACCTACTAGTGGTTTAGATCCCAAAGCAACTGCAGAGTTTACCGCAATATGTAAGGGATTGGCTGCCGATGGCAAAACCATTTTTATGGCAACGCATGATATTTTTAATGCCGTAAATGTGGGAACAAAAATTGGCATAATGAAACAAGGAGAACTGGTGCATACGGTAGATACAGTTAGTGTTACGGCGAACGAATTACAAAAATTGTATCTAGAAACCATATAAAGGCATTGTTATGAAATCAATCTTCTCACAAACCATTACCAATGCGCTGCGGCAAAAGCATTTGCAGGTATTGGCTGCGGTATTACTGGTGTTATTTGCCCTGGTAGCATTTAACAGTGCGGTGGCTTTTAAAGCCAAAATGCAGAGTTTTGAAAAGGCCCGCCAAAGCGTACGAGATGCGTGGCTGAACCAGGGGCCGCAAAACCCGCACAGCAGCGCACACTACGGGCATTACATTTTTCAGCCGGTAGATGCCATGCAGTTTTTAGACAATGGTATCCGGCCCTTTGCCGGCTCTATTTTACGATTAGAGGCGCATGCTCAAAACGAAGCTGCCTTTAGCCCAGCGCAAGATAAATCGGAACTCAGCCGCTTTGGTGATATGAGTTTTGCCTGGATGCTACAGGTGTTGATGCCACTGTTCATCATATTGCTATGTTTTAATGCCGTAACCGCCGATCGGGAAAATCAAAACCTAAAATTGTTATCGGCGCAAGGTATAAGTAATGCTAATTATTTATGGGGAAAGATAGCGTCGTTGTACGCAGTTGTTATCGGCTTATCACTGGCTGGGTTACTGACACAATTACTGACCTACCAGATTTTTGCCAAAGGGGCAGGCTCAGTTGCTTTTACAAAAGTTGCTGCTTGGTTTTTAGCATATGCGGTCTATTTGTTTGTATTAACAGGTTTGAGTGTATTGGTAAGTGCATGGATTAAGAAAAGCAATGCTTCATTGGTAATGCAATTGGCTACTTGGGTGCTGCTGATGATAGTGATGCCAAAAATTACCGCCAGTGCAGGTGCTGCTTTGCACCCTATGGAACACAAGGCAGCTTTTAACAAGGTGCTGCGCGAAGACCGGGAAAAGGGTATTGATGGCCATAACCCGGAAGATGAACGTTCAAAAAAGTTTATGGATTCTGTGGTTGCGCACTACAAAATTGATACCGCTACAGTAAAGGATGTAAATGCCGCCTTGCCCGTAAATGTGGATGGACTGGTAATGCAGGCCGATGAGGAATATGCAAACCTGGTGTATGATAAACATTTTAAACGCATCCGCGAAAATATTGTGCAGCAAAACAGCATCAGCAAATATGCATCGTTTATTAATCCGTATCTCGCTATACGCAATACCTCCATGGGCATCAGCCAAAGTGATTTTTCCAGCCATTTGAATTTATTGGGCGAAGCTGAACAGTACCGCCGTTACCTCATTAAAAATCTTAACGATAAGATGGCCTATGGCGGTAGCAAAACTGGCGATTGGGATTGGAAGGTTGATCCTAAATACTGGGACACGGTAAAAGATTTTGCTTATCCGGCTGCATCGCTTGTGCAAACCCTGCAAGCAAATGCTGTAGAAGTAGGCGCTCTAGTATTTTGGTTGCTGCTGCTAGTTTTTGGTATCGTGATTACATCAAAAAAACTAACTGTATTGTAATATGCTGCAAACTATTTTTAAATACGAATGGAAGCAACTGCTGCGTAGTAAAGGAGTTCTGGCGGCCCTGTTGCTGTTTGGTACTATTGCTGTTTTTTGTTTGCAGCAAGGTCAATCAATCTACACGTTTCAGCAGAAGGCCATAGATAGCGCTACTGCAAAATACCAACGAAATTATAAGAAGGTTCAAGCGGTATTTGACACCCTCACTTATACAAATCCTGGCATAATTGATCTGGAAGAGCCGTTTTCATTAGAATGGCAGTTGCAGGATGTGAAGGCAAAAGAGGTGTCTCCACTAAGCATCTTAACGATTGGGCAAAGTGATATATACACGCCATTGATGAGCGGCCAATTCAACAAGCCTATTTTCAAAAATGATTTTGCGGAGTTTCAAAATCCCGAGAAATTGCTGGTGGGAAATTTAGACATGTCTTTTTTTGTGCTGTTTATATTTCCCTTGCTTTTTATTGCACTTGCTTATAACGTACGGTCGGCGGACTCAGAAGCCGGTATTTCCCCATTGCTTTCTACGCAAGTTACTTCTATTGTTCAACTGCTAAATATTCGGTTGTTTTTTAGATGGCTCATCAGCATGTTGCCACTAATTGCAGGTGCCATTGCATCGCTGGTTGTAGTGGCAAAGCTGGATGCATTCTCCATGTTGTCTTGGTTGCAATGGTGGGGCGTGGCACTGTTGTACGCATTATTTTGGCTGTTTCTGGGTGTTTTGATGCTGCGTTTTAGGCTCAGTTCTTTGGTAAATGCCATTGCGTTTACCAGCATTTGGATTTTGCTGCTGGTGGCCATCCCAGGGTTATTAAACACTTGGTTTAATTACAAATTTCCATCCACTAACAAAACCGAGTTGGCCGAATATAGAGATTATGATTTTAAAGCTTGGGACCAACCTTTTGAGTTGCAGGAAGCCTTTTTGCTTGAAAGGTATCCACGGTTTAAGGAATTAAACTTGGCTAACGGCATGGATAGTATAAAGTTCAAGTCATTTGGTTATGCACTAATGGTGTACGAAAAAGAAAAGCAGCTGTATAATCAAATGTCGGCACAGAAAAACAGGCTGGCATCTGCAGAGCAAAACAGTTTTTGGTTAAATCCGGCGGGCGGTGTAATGCGTTCGTTGGCCACCATTAGCAAAACCGGTTTGCAGGCACAACAGCAGTTCGAAGAAAAAGTACTGGCCTATCGTGAAAACAAATTAAAGTATCTGTTTGAGAAATTGGTAACACAGCCGCATTTTACAAAGCAGGATTTTGAAGGGATGCCTAAGATGGCAGATGGTAGAGGAAAAAATGGGTTTATGAGTAATTTGTTGCCGTTGCTTTTATTAACCATCATCTGCATGGTACTTGGAATACTATTCAGAGGAAAGTTTAGCTAAGAACTGTGATTAATTCTTGTTCGTCATTAGCGCGACGTGAATAACGCTATACCGGTGCGGGTGAAATATCCGTGGCAGCTGGGAATTTGCACCGGTCGGTTTTTTTATAGGTTGTGTTTAACGAAAGTAGTTGCCGGGACAGTCCTGTACCGAATCAATCTTTTAATTCGAAATTAACTTACTTAAAGCAATTATAGATGCCTTGCAAAAAGTGGATTTTAAAATGGCTCTGCGGAGTGTTTATGGTGTTGCTATGCAGCCAAGCCATAGCTCAAGCCAAGTCCGGTGGTATAAGTGGGGTTGTAAAAAATGATGCTGGCGCGCCTTTGGCCAATGCCACACTGCAGCTGCTGCCTTTTGAATGGTTTACCACCAGCAATGCGGAAGGGTATTACCAGTTTGTGGGCGTGGCTGCGGGAAGATATACCTTGCAGGTAAGTATGGTAGGCCACCTAACCACCAGCAAAGAAGTGTTGGTGCAGAGTGTCTTGATAAACTTAGACGTAAGCCTGCCTGTGCGGATTGCTGGTTTAAAGGATGTGTTGGTACTGGCTAAGCCGCTGCGCATAGGTTCTGCATCGCGTATTGACAAAACGGCCATTGCCCACACCCAGCCTACCAGCTTGCTGGATGCGCTACAACTTATACCTGGCCAGTTGGCGCTGAATCCCGATTTAAGTGGGCCACAGCAAATTAACCTGCGCCAAATACCCAGCACTACCGATGCGGGCCGCGTAAATGCTTTGGGTACGCAAATAGTACTTGATGGTGTGCCACAGAGCAACAATGCCAACTTGCAAACCAATCTTACCATTTTAAACAGCGGGGCATCCACGTTGCCGCCATTTGCTTCGGTGGCTGGCAGGGGAAACGATTTGCGACAAATACCAGCCGACAACATTGAGAGTATTGATGTCATAAGAGGCATTCCTTCCGCCCGTTTTGGCGATCTCACATCGGGGCTGATATTGGTAAACAGTAGGCTGGGTGCACTACGGCCGCAGGTTACCATGCGCTTAAATGCCAACTTGGCCCAAGCTGCTTTGCTGTATGGTTTTTCTGGCAAAAGCAAGCAACATACCATCAACTTGGCAGCCGATGTGCTTCAGAGCCGCGATGATATTCGGGATATTCAAAATCGCTACAGCAGGGTGCAGGGACAGGTAAGCTGGCAGGCTTTTTGGGGTGCCAATAAAAAGTTTGTAACCACCACCATTGCCAGCGGCTACACTACATTGGACAGACTGCGGCAAGACCCAGGCGACCTGCGCACCCAAACCCGCCGAAGTTCGGAGGACCGATCGCTGCGGCTAAGCACCGAGGGTAGGTGGAAGGCTGGCAAACCCTGGTTGCATCAGTTGCACTATCTGGTGTCGTTAAACACAGTTTATCAAAACAGCTATTTTCAGGAAATTGTAACCCGCGACCTTTTTCCGCTAAGTACTGCACTGCGCGACACTACGCAGGTGGGTGTGTTTGGCCGCAGTGAATATTTAGCACAAACTACTGTAAACGGAAAACCCCGAAATGGCTACGCCCGCTTAGAATACGCCATTATTAAGAAAACGGGAAGCTTTACCCACAATGTATTGCTGGGTGCGGAATGGCGTATGGATGTAAACCGCGGAAATGGCAGACTTTTTAACCCACTTGAACCACCGCGCCAAAATTATAGTGTGGGCGATAGGCCCCGCCGCTTTAGCGACATACCGGCGATGCACCAGTTGGGCTACTATTTGGAAGACCGGTTGAATGGGCAAATTGGTAACATGCGGGTGCAAGCCCAAGCGGGTGTGCGCATTGATAATGTGGCACCCCGAAACATGTTTGCCAGCCGCTACAAAACCATTGTGGCACCACGCATAAACGCATCGGCAGAGGTGGCTAAGGGCCTTTGGCTGCGCGCAGGCTTTGGCACTGCAGCAAAGGCCATGCCCCTAAGTTTTTTGTACCCTGGGCAGCGTTTTTTCGACCTTGTCAACTTTAATTATTTTGCCATTAACCCTGCTGAGCGGTTGGTGGTGGTAACTACCCGCGTTATAGATCTCGACAACCAAGCATTAAACCCTTACACCAGCAAAAAATGGGAATGGGGTTTTGATGTCGAAAGAGCAAACTGGAACATAAATGCTAGTGTATTTAGAGAAACAACCACCGGCGCGCCTGGCACCAACCGTTTGGTAAGGCCATTTGCCTACAGCCGTTTGCGAACGCTAAGCACCCCACCCGGCCAACCGCCTGTGCTTGACCCAGTGCCGCAAAGGGTTGACACTTTTTTTGCTGCCTACGATGCCCCATCGGCCAACCGCCGGGTGGTGAACCAAGGTGTGGAGTATAATATAGACCTTCCGGAGATAACCGCCATCCGTACCAAAGTAAACATTAATGGTGCATACATACAAACTGAAAGCTTTGACGATGGGGTGTGGTTTGATGCTGATAGGGCTTATTTTGGAAATACGGTACCCACGCGTATTGGCATTTACCAATCGGGAAGCCGGGTAAAAGCCAGCCGCTTTAACACAAGTGTACGGGTTGTGCATCGCATTCCAAAGCTCAACATCATTTTTTCGGCATTGTGGCAAACAGTTTGGATAAGCACCAATCGCAGTGTACCCCTAGATAGCCTACCCGCGGGCTTTATTGACCGCACCGGTCAAATAACCCTCCTTAATGCCATCGAAGCAAAGCAGCCCATTTACAGCAATTTGGTACGACAGGTAAATCAAGGCACAACAAATAGTTTTCCGCCGCTACACCTCTTCAACATTCGATTTACAAAAGATTGGAAACAAGGATTTGGATGCAGTTTTTATGCCAATAACTTTTTGGGCATGCGGCCCTTACACGCCGACGATATAGTTGGCGGAAGAGTTCGGCGCAACGAAGCCCTGTTTTTTGGCGCTGAGCTAACAATTCGGCTTTAGTACTAAAGCGCACCTATGATATTATTTATCGCATTTTTTTAAACGGAATTATAAAACAAACACCATGTACAAATTATCTTTAGCAGTATTAGCAGCAGTTTTTATTTTAATGGGCTGTAGAAAAAACCGATTTGGCGATTTTAAAACCGAAACTGTGACGGTTAGGGTACTGTATCCGGAAACATACAGCCAACCCAATGCCAGCGGCACCGAGGTAACGCTTACCAGTGCGTTGGACGGAAGCATTAAAATAGCCACTACAAACAGTGCAGGCCTGGCCGTGTTTAGCAATGTGCTGCCAGGCACTTATAGCCTGGCCGCCAGCCGCACGCTTACCCCTGCCGAGGCGCAACCGCTTACCGGTTTTGCTGCCGAAGTGCGTCTAAATGCCATTCGAAGCGGGCTTAACATTGCCACTGGTACAAACCCCGCCTTTGAACTGCGTTTACAAGGCAGCAGGGCTGGTGCATTGGTTATAAAAGAAGTTTACTACACGGCCAGCCGCACCCCAGCTGGCGGCAATTACTTTAGCGATCAATT
>RDXD01000372.1 GCA_004292575.1 Bacteroidota bacterium | reverse complement strand
CGTCAATGGCAAAAACTTCCTCAGTGGCCACGCCGTTGTCATTTACATTTTGCCGCCGATCGGTTGAGGCTGGCCTAATCAAGCGCAATACAGGCGACCAATCTTGACCATCGAGGTTGGTAAAGGCAGCAATGGCAGTAGATATTTTGCTGCCGTTTACGTAGGATGCCATTTGTGGATTGGCTAGGATCTTGCTGAGCCGCAACTCATTTTCTTCATTGGCGGGTGCCAGCAGTTCGGACATCAGTAAGGCTTTGAAGTTTGGATTTTTGAGTGCTGCCGCTATGGCAGCTCCGCCCTTCCGTAAGTTGAGGTTGAGATAGGCACGTTTTTCGGCTAACGTACTTAGTTGCTGCTTTGCCTGTTCCAAACTCCTGGTCTGCTGCACTTCCTTTTTACACGCACTAAGCATTAAAACGGATACTGCTAAGAAGGCTACTAACCAGTGTGTTTGCTTTTGCAGCTTGGCTAGCATTAACTCACTCGGGGAGGGGGGGATTTGATTTTGATACATGGTTTAAAAATTTACATTGGAAAATTAAGGGCCGCGTTTTAAAAACCAATCAGCACTTGAAAAATATTTTTATTGTTGGAAATGTCTGATTTTAAAAGTGGTGCCTCTAACGGGGACAGAAAGCGTAGAACCTCCTTGTACTTGCCGAACACTGGCATTTGCCAGATTTGCGCTTTTTGTGTGACATGCGGATGAGGCTTGTATGTTTAACCCGCCTAGGTGGAAATGCAGATTTTGAATGTGTAATCTTATCTACCAGTCTCGACTTGTAAGCTCGAAAAATGTCTCACGCTTTTGGGTTTCTTGGCGCGAAGACAAACGCTGTAAGTGCGGCATGGCTAGAATTGAACGGTATAAGGCTACACCAAATACCCAAAAAGGTCATCGTCTTTGTTTATTTCGGTAAAGTCGATTTCGTGCTGCCGCAGGTTTTGGAGCAATACCTCGTAGTCGCTTTTTTGGTGCACCTCAATACCCACCAAGGCTGGGCCGCTTTCTTTGTTGGTTTTTTGCATGTACTCAAAGCGGGTAATATCATCGGTAGGACCCAAAACAAAATTTACAAACTCTTTGAGTGCGCCGGGGCGTTGGGCAAACCTGATGAGGAAATAATGCTTGAGCCCTTCATATTGCAGGCTGCGCTCTTTTATTTCGGGCATGCGGTCAATATCGTTGTTGCCACCGCCAATAACGCATACCACGGTTTTACCTTGCAATTGGGGTGCCAGCTGCTGCAAGGCTGCAATGGTAAGGGCACCCGCGGGTTCTACCACAATGGCATCCTCATTATACAGCTCTAAAATGGTGGTACAAATTTTGCCCTCAGGCACCAAGTGCATTTGGTCTATAACCTTACTACAAATGCCAAAAGTGAGATCGCCCACCCGCTTTACAGCAGCGCCATCCACAAACCGATCTATGGATTGCAAGGCCACGGGTGCGCCCTGCTGCAAGGCTTGATGCATGCTGGGTGCACCTAGGGGTTCTACCCCAATAATGCAGGTGTGCGGCGAATGCTGTTTGAAATAGTAACCCATACCTGCACACAACCCACCACCGCCCACTGGCACTATAAGCGCGCTTACCTTTTGGTTGATTTCAGAAAAATCGTCTAAAATTTCCTTGGCTACGGTACCCTGACCTTCCATTATGCGATAATCGTCGAAAGGGGGAATAAAGGTCAAACCGTTTGTAGCAGTAAATTGCTTGGCTGCCGCTGCACATTCGTCGAAGTTATCGCCCACGAGTTGTATCTGAATGTTGGCACCACCGTGCATTTTTGTTTGGCTGATTTTCTGCTTGGGCGTAATAACCGGCATAAACACCACCCCCTGTATGCCAAGTTTATTGCAGCTGAACGCAAAGCCCTGTGCATGATTGCCGGCACTAGCGCAAACAACACCCTTGACCAATTGCTCGGCGGGTAAGCTGCTGATCATGTTGTAAGCACCGCGCAGCTTGTAGCTGCGCACCACCTGTAGGTCTTCGCGCTTTAGGTAGATATTACAGCCGTATCGGTTAGACAGGTTGCGATTGTATTGCAACGGCGTTTTGTTGACAATCGTTGTGAGCTTTAAGGCGGCTTCGGCAATGTTGAGAACGATGGACATGTGGAATATGAAAAATGAAAAAAATTGTATGAAGGTACTCAATTTCGATGAATCCAGCTCTCCTTTTTCAAGAACAAAACTTGTAACCCAGTGCTGTCGTTTCAAATAATGCGACGCAACTTTATGGCTAATGTAAGCAACGTGGGAGTTGGAGATAACCCCGAAGGGGTAGCATAATTATAGCGCACATACGTATCGCTAAGAAAACCCCGAAGGGGTGATATGGTTTCAGCTTAAGCAAACGACATTAGGCCCGTTTCGAGGTTGTTCATTATAAAAAAGCCCCATTTTTCTATAATCATGTCACCACTTAGTGGTTGTATTAAGCCCGAACGGCTGATAGTATTATAGACTGCAGCGTTAATTTTGATGTTAAAAACCCCGATGGGGTGATATGGTTTCAGCTTAAGTAAACGACATCACGCCCACTATTCAGATTGTTGTCTTCGGCGTTTCGCGTGCCGCAGCACCATACTATTGGCTATGCTAAGGCAAAAGCTATACAACACGGCATACCAAAGGCCATCTACTTTAAAGCCATGTACAAAGTAGGCATCAATTAAAATAATGAGGGCGTTTACTATAAACAGAAACAAGCCCAGTGTAATAAAGGTAACCGGTAGTGTAAGAATAATGAGCAGCGGTTTTACAGTAAAATCTAAAAACGCTAGCAAAAGCGCCACCACAATGGCAGTAAAAAAATTATCTATTTCAACCCCAGGTAGAAGATAAGCCAGCACAAATGCGTTAACGGCAATTACCAGAATGCGGAATAAGAAGCCCATAGTGTGCAAATTTATGCCGCTTGCAGCAAAAATTGTCGTTAAAACTCGGCGGGCTATCTCTCGCCATCCTAGAACTTTCTTGCTACCACCACCGTATTTTTAAAGCGCTTTTTCTTACCCGACATTTCAAAAATATCCGTGTAAATGATGTAAGTGCCTACCGGCACTTTTAACATTTTATCGTCTAATCCATCCCACCTAAAACTACCGGCTGCAGCACAAGTTGTATTGCGCTGTAAAACGCGTACAGGGCGGCCGGCAGCGTCAAAAATGGTTACATTAGCCACGTAGCCGGCTTGTGGAAACTTGAAGTTTAGCAGCGCAAAGTCTTCAAATCCATCGTTGTCGGGGCTAAACATTTTTGGGCTTACGCTCATTTCACCCTGTACTTGTTGGGTGCTGAGAAACTGGCTGTTTTGCGCCGTTGGCGTGCCAAAGCCTGCAGTACTGGCAGCGCTGGTCCAGTTTTCGGGGCTGTTGGTAGGTCGGTTGGGGTCCTGGCGTTCCAGCGCCACGCCGCGCTTATTGTTCAGCAGGGCAAAATGCCAGTTGTCGTCGTACCGTAGTTCATCCACAATTCTGCCCAAATTATTCAGCACAATGGCGTTGCCCTTATCGTCGGGAAACGATGGCAGACTGGCAAGGGTAAGGAAAGCGTCGGGGTTGTTTACGGTATAGGTTTGGCCCACCACAGCGGGGTTTTGGCTGGCCGCCACGTATTCGCCAGGAAACAGCAGGTAACTGTTGGCCGATAGGGGCGTTAAGCTGCCAATGGCTGCGGTAGTGCTGCTCCGGTTGGCCAAGATAATGGTGCGCAAGTCAATAATCTTATTGCTGCGGTTGTATAGTTCTATGTAGTCAAATCCCAATGGTGGCGGGTCAAACATCAGCTCGTTTACAACCAAATCCAAGCTATCGGCTACCGATGCCAAACCCACCCTTACGGCGGTATTGGCCATGGTGTTGCCGCTGCAATCGGCAATACCTGTGGCCTGCACGCTATAAATGGTGCCGCGCAAAATGGGGCTGGCCAGCCGCAAGTTTACCCGGCTAAACAATGGGCCCGCCACCGATACCGCCACGGGGCTTCCAATGCCATTGCTAATGCTGTATTTGGCCAGCCCAATGGCCGACGCGCTATCTAATGGCTCATCAAAACTTAGTACGATGGTTACACTATCGGGGGCACTGCCACGCAATAGCCTTGGGGATACAGCATCGCGGTTAGAACCATTTATGGAATTGATGATGCCCGGCGAGCCGCCCCGTAAATCGTTGCTGGCGCGCCAATTACTGCCGCCTGCGCACGGGTTTCTAATGTCTATCATTTCAAGCGTCCAGCCACCGTCGGCCTTTATGGCATTTTGATACCAGCTTACGTTGTAGTCCACTGCGTGTACCAGGGCACCGGCCGGGTTCACCAGCCAAACCAAATCGGCATCGTTGCTTAGGCTGGGGAAACTGGTAACCGCTATGGCCCGCCCAAAGGCTTGCAACACAGGCACTTGTGCGCCCGTACAAATAATCACGCAGCTGTCCGGCAATAGGTTATAAACGGGCATTGGCCCGCTTACACCCGTGGTTTTGGCCAAGCGCCAGTTCTGCAAGTTTATGGTAGCACCCGTGGTGTTGCGTAGCTCTAGCCACTCGGTGTTGGGCAAGCCCACTTGCGGCGTAGGGTCGGCCATCAACTCACTAATTACCACCGAATAGCGGGTTTGTCCAAAAACTAATACACCGCAAAGCATTGCAACCTGCAATATGCCCAATAAAATGAAGAATTTTTTATTCATATTCAATTACAAAATAAGATAGTATCTACTTTCCCCGCTCATTTTCATTATTAACGATTGCTTATGTCTTTTGCAAAACCCCGATTGTCGTTTTGGCAAATCATCAACATGAATGTAGGGTTTTTTGGCATTCAATACAGCTTTGGCTTGCAGCAAAGTGCCGTTAACCCCATTTACGACTTTTTGGGTGCTGCCCCCGACGAAATACCGTGGCTTAATTTGGCGGGCCCGCTTACCGGCTTGCTGGTGCAACCCATTATTGGTGCCCTAAGCGATAGAACATGGCATCCCCGCTTTGGACGCCGCAAGCCTTATTTTTTTATTGGGGCCATTATGTGCAGCATTGCTTTGTTTCTATTTCCATTTAGCAGCGCGCTTTGGATGGCAGCAGGCCTGCTTTGGATATTAGATGCGGGCAATAATACCGCCATGGAGCCGTACCGGGCTTTTGTGGCCGATAAGCTCGACAGCAGCCAACAAGCCACCGGCTTTCAAGCCCAAAGTTTCTTTACGGGCTTTGGCCAAACTTTGGCCAACTTTTCGCTGCTGCTGTTTCCACTTATTATTGTTGGTAAAACCGGTAAGCTACCAAATTGGGTGTTTGCCAGCTTCTTTTTAGGTGCCGTGTGCTCCATTACCAGCGTGTGGTGGAGCATGAAAACCACACCTGAAATACCGCCATCGCCGCAGGAGCTGAAAGCCCTAAAAGCCACGCCACTTAATGTTTTTTCGCCCTTTGTGGATGTAGCCAGTGCCATTGGCAGCATGCCCCGGGTGCTGTGGTTGTTGGCGTTGGTGTACTTATTTCAGTGGTATGCCCTTTTTTGCTACTGGCAAAACAGCAGCAAAGCCGTAGCGCAAAATGCCTTTGGTTGGCAGCACCAGCAGCTATCGGCGGCACAAGACACCATCGTAAACCAATACGAAGCATTCAAAAAAAGCGTAAAAACTTACCTAGCCGATAATGAATTGGATGCAGCAGCCGAAACCAAAAATGATACAACGGCTTTGGCCACCTACACCCATTGGAGCGGTCGCGTGGCAGTAAACGCCCCACTCTCCGTGGCCAATCTGCAAGCCATAGAGCGCATTGATGCCAACAATAGAAAATACGAAAATGCCGTATCTGCCACTGGTGGCATCAACGGGTGGTACAATATTGTTACGTTTTTAATTGCCTTTGCGCTGGTGGGTTTTGCCAAGCGGTGGGGGGCCAAGTATGTGCATTTTATTTGCCTCCTCTTGGCTGGTGTTGGGTTCTTGGTGTTTTCACAAGTGCATGCAATTCCGCTCTTTTACATTGCCATCACTGGGTTTGGGGTAGGCTGGGCTAGCATGATGGGCATTCCCTACCTCATGGTGGTGGGCCAAATACCCAAGGAGAAATATGGCGTTTATATGGGCATTATTAACATGATGATTGTGATACCGATGTTGCTTCAAACGCTCACCTTTGGCTATGTGCTCAGAAATTTCTTACACAACGATCCTACCAAAGCCATTGTGTTTGCAGGCGTTCTTTTGTTGTTGGCAGCCTTGGCCACCTTGCTTATTCCGTATCAAAAACTAGCTGCATCACAGTCTGCGAACATGGCAGCAGCGCATTAGTTTTCTACCTTAGCCACGCATAATAACTACACTAAAGCACTGGTTGTAATTTTAAAAACCCCGATAACATTAACCACTAAAAGCCGCAAAATAGCCGAACACTTGTTTAGCACGTTTGTACTAGGCCACTAGGGTGGTGAAAAAAATGCGCAACATTAAATGGAAAAACACATGGAAAAGGTGCTATGTATTGGCGAGGCCCTCATAGATATGATTTGTACCGATAAGGGTAAGGCTTTATCGGAAGGGGAAAACTTTTTAAAAAAGGCTGGCGGCGCCCCCACCAATGTAGCAGCTGCGGTGGCCGCACTGGGCGGACAAGTCGATTTGGTGGCCAAAGTTGGAGCCGATCCTTTTGGGACGCATTTGGTAAGCGTAATGCAAGACTTTGGTGTGGGCATCCAATTCTTGGTTCGCGATGAACGCCATTTTACCACACTGGCCTTTGTATCGCTAATGCTGAACGGCGAACGCGATTTTTATTTTAACCGCGGCGCCGACGGATACCTTTCTACCGATGAAGTGGACATCTTGGACTTGGATGGCTATGGCATTGTGCATTTTGGTAGCGCCACCGCGTTTTTGCCGGGGCCGCTACAGCAGGCTTACACGCATTTGCTACACAAAGCCCGGACGCACAACCGTTTTATCAGCTTCGATCCCAACTATCGCGAATTGCTTTTTGGCCACCAACAACCAGATTTTATTAAACGCTGCTGGCAGTTTATTCCCCATTGCAATTTTTTTAAGGTGAGTGATGATGAAGCCATGTTGATTGCCGAAAAGCCAACGGTGCAAGCCGCCGCCGAACATTTTTTGAAGCACAGCAGTGCCAGTTTTGCCATTACCATGGGCGCCGAAGGCACATTGTTGGGCGTTCATGGCAATACGCATTTGGTTCCCTCCATTAAGATTAACCCCATTGATACCACGGGTGCAGGCGATGCTTTTGTGGGTGCTTTGCTTTACCAACTAAGCCAATTGGCGCCCGCACAGCGAGCAACATGCAGTGCCGTGCAATGGCAAGCCATGGTAGCCCTGGCCAACAAGGCCGGTGCCCGCACTTGCCAGCATTTGGGTGCCATGGAGGCTTTTAAACAATTAAACCATAGTATTTTTGACACATAGACCCTAGGGCGTCAATTGCCCACAACGCCCAAAATCCCTCGTTTGGTAATCAGTAGCAGGTTTCCGTAACCTAAACGGTTTCAATAAATAAAACTGCTTTACCCCAACCCGCAGCAGCCCACCATGTATAACTACGCACTCGATAAACAGATAGAAGAGCATGCAGCAATTGCTGGCATTGCGCACAACGAAAAATCCAGACGCTTCTTTTCGCGTTTTGCCGCTAATGGGGCGCACATTAAGGACCTGTTCAATACGCTCTATGCCAGTCAACCTGCGGCTAGCGAGCAGTTTGCTGCCCTACTGCAATGTATTTGCACGGCTTACGCCCAGCGGCCACCTGTGTTAAAAACCAAAGACCACCAAAAAGAGAAACAAGGCCATTGGTATTTGAGCCAAAACATTGCGGGCATGAGCCTCTACGTTGATCGTTTTTGCGGCGGCATATTGCCGCTTTGCCAAAAGTTGGATTATTTTGAAAAGTTGGGCGTAAATCTGCTGCATTTAATGCCTTTGTTTGAAAGTCCACCGGGCGAAAGCGACGGCGGCTATGCAGTGAGCAATTTTAGAAAAGTGGATGAACGATTGGGTACGCTAAGCCACTTGCAGGTTTTGCAGCAGCAAATGCAAAAAAAGGATATGTATTTGATGGTGGATATTGTATTAAACCACACCAGCAATCACCACGAGTGGGCACAAAAAGCCCGCAACGGCGATGCTGAATATCAAGATTTTTTTTATCTGTATCCAAACCGCCAACTGCCCGATGCTTTTGAAACCACCATGCCCGAAGTTTTTCCAGAAGCGGCACCGGGCAACTTCACCCATATACCCGAACTTGACCAGTGGGTAATGACGGTATTTCACGATTATCAGTGGGATCTCAATTACACCAATCCACGGGTGCTGGTGGCCATGTTGGACAATATATTCTTTTACGCCAATTTGGGTGTTGATGTTTTGCGCATTGATGCCCCCGCTTTTATTTGGAAAGCACTGGGCACCACCTGCCAAAACTTACCCGAAGCACACACCCTGCTGCGGCTAATAAGATTATGCGTAGAGGTGGCGTGCCCAGGCATGGCACTGCTGGGCGAAGCCATTGTGGATGCCCCAAACATCATGCGGTATTTTGGTACTGATAATTATACCGCTGCGGAATGCCACTTGGCTTACAATGCTACGCACATGGCCCTGCAGTGGGATATGCTGGCCACCGGCGATACGCGAGTGATGCTGGCGGCCCAGTCAATTTTGCTGCAAAAACCACTGGGCTGCACCTGGATTAACTATACCCGTTGCCACGATGATATTGGGCTTGGCTACAACGACGATATGATTGCCGGCGCGGGTTACGACCCGTGGGAGCACCGCCGCTTTATAAAAAATTATTACACGGGTAACTATCCCGATAGCCCCGCCCGCGGCGCCCTGTTTGGCGTAAACGAACAAAATAGTGATGCCCGCATTTCGGGTACTTTGGCCAGTTTATGTGGCTTAGAAACAGCACTGCAAGCCAGCAATGTGGCGGCCACAGAAACGGCCATACAAAAAATACTGCTCATGCAGGCGCACAGCTTTTTTTTAGGCGGCATTCCCATGCTGTTCAGTGGCGATGAGTTGGGTTACACCAACGATTACACCTATTTATCCGATCCTGCTAAAAGCTACGATAACCGCTGGATGCATCGACCCGCAATGGATTGGGATAAAAATAAACGCATCAATATAAAAGCTACGGCCGAACAAAAAATATTTGAAGGCACCCAGCGGCTGCTCGCCATCAGGCGCCAGTTGCCCGCCGTGGCCGACCTAAAAAATTTGATATGGCTTCCGCCGCATAACATTTCCGTGGCCGGTTATTTGCGAGCGGCTGAGGGTCAACAGCTGTATTGTCTCTTTAACTTTAGCCAAAAGCCGGCCTGGTTAAGCTGGTACATTTTTAAGGCGCATGGAAATGTGCCTACCCGCTTATTTGATCACTGGCGGCAATTAACCCTGCAGATTGGCGACGACCGTGAGAATTTCGAGATTGAGCCGTATGGATTTATGATTCTAGAAGCCCAAGCCAGTTAAAAAAAACGAATGCTGAATTTAGGTAAAAAATTAGCTACGCAAAATGGGTTGATTTACCAATGCTTTGGCCTTGTGGTGATTTATCTTTACCGCATGAAGAAATGGATGCTGTTATACATATTGGCAAGCACTACCGCTATTACAGCGCAGGCCCAATCGGAAAAATTTGGATTGTTAAGCTTTACGGTACCAGTGGAGTGGCAGCAGCAAAGCCGGCAGGGTATGGTGCGCTATGAATGGTACGATAGAAAAACCAACTTGGGAGGGCAGCTTACGGTATGGATGCCCGTGGCTGCCGCACCCAAGCCCGACAGCAGTTTTAGGCGAATTTGGCGTAGCAGTTTCGATAGTGCAAACGGCAATCTGCCCGTGCCCACCGTAATAAAGCGACGTTTTACACCTTCGGGCATCAGCTATTACGAGGCTATTGCAAACTTGGGTACGGGGGTTGATTTTGGGTACCGACTGTTTTGGGTATTTCACCTGGGTGGCCAGGCCCAAACCATGGTATTTGCCACCACCAATGCCGCTGCGCTAAAAGCCCAGCAGCAAACCGTCACCAATTTCTTAGAAAGTATATACGGCCCCGATAATCCTTTGGAACGCCGATAATGCTAAGGTGTTTGCTTTAGCAGGCGGCGGGTTATGGTGCTGCCTGCATATTGCAATTGTACCCAATACACACCAGCGGCCAAGCCCCGAAGATTGAGGTGAATAAGCTGCGGTGCTGTGGCAGCGCCATAAGATTGTTGCCACAGTTTTTGCCCAAGCGCACTGTACACCACCACAGCGCTGAGGCCAGCAGGTGGCTGGTAGAAATGCAGTACAGCTGCCTCCAACGCAGGGTTGGGGTACAGCTCAAATCCATTGGATTTTAAGCTGGCGGGCAGTGTTTTCGAAAATACCTGCACATCATCTACATATATATTATTGCCACCAAGGCTAGTATTCTTAAATGCCAATTGATAACCGCCCGCCAGCGCGGTGGTATAGGGGGTTAAATTGATGCGCTGCTGGCGCCACTGGCGGCGCGTGGGCACAAAGTTGGTGCTAAAATCGGGGTTTGTAGGGCCAAGGGTTTGCAGGCTGCTGCCCCATAGTTTTAGCAAGGGTGTAAAAGATTGGCCGCAGTTATTGGTGAATGCTACCTCCAGCGTGTCGAATCTTGCGCTGCTGCGAGCGGCAGCTGCCAAGTAAAAAGTAAGCAAAAGCGAGTCGATGGACAATGTTGGTGCGGATAATGTAGGGCTCACCAACCAATCGGTAGCCCCAGTGTTGGTATAAGAAAAGTTGGGCATCACCATGCTGCCAGTGCCATTGTAGGCCGCTGTTTGCCGCTGGGTCCAGGTAAGCCCGCCATCTGGGTTAAGGTTGCCCCAGCCGGCTGGCATGCTACCGCCCCCCTCAAAGGTTTCGGTAAAAGGCGTGGCGTTGCTGCCCATTACGCTCAGTTGAAGCTGGACGCTGTCGTTGGCAGGGTTGGCATCGGGTGTGCGCCCGGGAAGGCTGCACCACATGTTAAACCCGTAATTGCCGGTGGGGATGTTTTTCGGGTCTAGGGCAATTACGCTGTCTTTGCCGGGCATAAGCCCCAGGTTTTTTAACCATACGCGGTCTGGCGCAAGGTTAGCATACTGCCAGTAAACGGCTACACTGTCCAGCACGGCGTTGCCCGTATTGCGCAGCCTAATTTTTGGGCTAATGCTGTTGGTGCATTGCAAACTGGCACTGGGTTGTAGCAATGCCGCTAACTCGGCATCGTAAACGGGCTTTTTGAAGGTTTGTACGTCAATATTATCAAGAAAAATGTTTTGCCCAAAGCGGTTGGTGGCTCTAAACAGCAGCGAGATTAGCCCCATGCGTTGTGCCTCCGCAGTAAGGTTAATTCTTACAGTGCGCCACTGGGTGGGGTCGGCAGGGAAAAACTCGTTAGTTTCAAAGCCTTCAACCGTGGCCAGTTCGGCACCCCCTGCCTTCCACAGGCTGGTGAGGGTAATGCCGCAGTTGTTAGATACGGCAAGTTCCAAACTGTCTATAAAGCCGGCGTCGTTGCTATACATTTGATAAGCATAGTCAAAGCTAAGCACCAGCGAATCAATGTTTTTTGGCACGATGAGTTGCTGGCTACGCAAAGTTTCCTTCGAATTGTTGCCATTTTCGGCATAGGCACGCACATAGGCCGAAGCGCCATCACCTGAGCGGCTACCAATGCCATCGTAGCGTTTCCAAGTGCGGCCTTCGCCCACCAAGCTGCCGTTGGCACCCCCATCGTACAAGCGCCAGCCGGTTGGCGGAAAGTCGGTTTCGGAAAAGCTTTGCGGTGCCAGACTGTCGGTTTGTGGGCAACTGGTGGCTGTAGGCACAATAAGGGGCTGGCTATATACAAACACACCATTAAGATTCATGTAGCTGTAAAACGCATAGAAATATTGCTGATCGGGCAACAAGCCACTGTGCAAAAAGGTAAGGTTGGTGCCATTGGTGAGCGCAGTGCCACCGCCTAAAATATTCGCCACCTGCTCTGGGTTGCCCCTTGGCGTGCCAAAATTACCCGTGGTTGACCAAGCCACCAGCACCCCACGGTTGGGACACTGACGCTGCCACTGCATGGCAATGCTGGTATTGGCCGGTGCAGCCTGAGGGTTAGCCACGGTTTGTGGTACCAATAGGCGAATTTGCTGCGCGTCGGAATAGTAGTTGGTGCCAATGGGGTTGGCATAAACCGCAAACGACATGGTAGTGCCGTCAATGGCCATGGGGTAGGTAAACTGGCTGGCGGTACCCACATAAATAACCAATCCACCGCCCGGTATGGTATCGCCTGCCTGGTAATTGCCACCATTTGGAAAGCCTAGGTTGTCCGCATTGTTGTAAACCACCATGGTTTGGGTGTTGGGTGCGCTTACGGTCCAACCAATTTGCAGGGTGCTACACACGGCCGCGGTGGTTAGGTTGGTTGGGGCGGCAACGAGTGGTGCTTTTGCAATGGCCTGCGCATATTGTAATGCGCGGTAGGCATTTAGGCGGCCAGCGCCCAGCGCTTGTTCAAAGCCGGGGTTTTTGGGGGCCACATTGTCGGCAGTAATGCGCAAAATGGCTGCCACATCGCTGGCCAGCAACCTGCCCGGCACGTGGCTGGCTATAAGTGCGGCCACGCCGCTTACGTGCGGGCAAGCCATGCTGGTACCCTGCATGTACACATAACTGCTACCCAGCCCCGTGCTTAATACGGCGGCGTTGGGGCCTTGTCTAAAATCGCCACCCGGTGCGCACAGGTCCACAAAACTGCCGTAGCTGCTATAGCTGCTGCGCTGGTCAAAATTGTTGGTAGCCGCCACCGTAAGCACAGGGGGGTAGGCGCCTGGAAAAAAAGGGCGGCTGCTGTTGTCGTTGCCTGCGGCAAATATCACCAGACCACCTCTAATGACCGTGCCACCACCATAGGCCATAAAAAAATCAATGGCTTCGCGGGTGGCCGCAGGCATTACGTTGGGTACGGTGTAGCTCCAGCTGTTTTGCGATATGGCGGCACCATTGTTGGCAGCAAACACAAAGCTTAATGCCTCGTAGCCTATGCTGGGATTGCCGCTGCCAATAATTTGCATGCTCATGAGGCGGGCACCGGACTGTGGCGTGCCATTGCCACCGGCTACACCGCTAATCCCCAACCCATTGTTGCTTGCTGCCGCCACTATGCCGGCCACGTGGGTGGCATGCTGATCGGGCTGTAGTATGTCGGTGTCGGTTACAAAGTTGTAGCCAAGCTCCGGCCACATATTGGGTTGCAAGTCCGGATGGCTGGTATTTATGCCGGCATCATGCACCGCCACCAGCACATTGGGCTTACCAGTTTCAATGTCCCAGGCTTCTGGCAGTTTTATATCGGCACCGGGGCTGCCGCCCGATTGGCCAGTGTTTTGGTAATGCCATTGGTTGGCAAAGCGCTCATCGTTGGGTGTCCACCACTGCTTAATTTTAAAAATGGGCTCGGCCACCTCAACCAAGTTAGTGGCCAATAGCGCAGCTATTGCGTCTGGCACAGGCAGGTTGGCGCTGTAGTGCAAGTAAAACCATTGTTGCAAACCAGCACGCTGCATGTTGGCTACGGCTTCCAGTTTTTCGGTTTGCTCGGCATTGGCAAATACCGATGCATAGAGCCATTTGCATTGGTAAATGCCAAACTTGTTACTCAGGCGGTCAAGTATGGGTATGGCAAACTGAACCTTGCCGTCTTTTAGGGTTGTTTGGTTTTGAAGGTGGGTAATGTGGGCTTTGAACTTTACGGCCACTGCTCCTGCAAAAAATGCCGAGTCTGGAATTTCTGATAAGGGCAATAAAGGCAGGCTAGCCGTGGAGCGCACCTCCTGAGCCAAGCTGCTGGCGCACCAAAGCCACAGCAGCAGGATGGCCCCGAAGCGGAGTTTTGACAATTCTACTTTGCAGCTTATACGCATGGGTGGTAAAGATAACAGTTTGAAAAAAAACAACGTGAAATAGCCTGTTCAAACGGCAATTGGGAAATGCTTCGCTTTTAATACCAATTAACGCCTACATTCGGCTTTTGCATCACCACCAAAATTCACGCCGATGTTTGGCCGTTTTCATGGGCTTATTGGAATCATCTTCATTTTAGGCATCGCCTTTTTGTTTTCGAACAATAGAAAGCGCATCAATTATCGCTTAGTAGTTAGTGGCATTTTGCTGCAGGTGTGCATTGGCTTTTTGGTATTGAAAGTGCCATTCATTACTGCTTTTTTTCAGAAGTTGGGCCGCGGCATGCAGCATATAGAGCAGTTTGCCAAGCAAGGTGCCGATTTTGTGTATGGCGGCATAGCCACCATGGGCAACAATGGCGTGCCCGGAAATTATGCCATGCCTGGCATGTTTGTGTTTGCTTTTAATGTGGTGGCCACCATTATACTGGTTTGTGTGCTGGTAGCCGTAATGTATCAGTTGGGGGTAATGCAACGCTTGGTAAGCGTAATAGCCAAAGGCATGAACGCGATAATGCGGGTGAGCGGTGCCGAGGCGCTAAGTAATGTGGCCAGCGCATTTGTGGGCCAAGTGGAAGCGCAGGTAATGATACGGCCCTACTTAACCGGCATGACGCGCAGCGAGCTACTGGCCAGCATGACCGGAAGTTTGGCTTGCATTGCCGGCGGCATACTGGTGGTGTACGCCAATATGGGCGAGCGGGCCGGCCTCGATTTGGCACCTAAACTCATAACCGCCAGCCTAATGGCGGCACCTGGTGCGTTGGTTATTTCAAAAATTGTGTTTCCCGAAACAGAGGAAAGCCAAACCATGGGCAAGGTGAAGCTGGATGTAAAAAAGCCATACAGCAACCTTATAGACGCCATAAGCCACGGTGCCGGTGATGGTATGAAGATTGGTATAAATGTAATAGCCATGCTGATTGGCTTTATAGCGCTGATTGCTTTTTTAGATTTTATGCTGCTAAAAACGGGGCATTTGTTTAACCCCGACTTTGACCTAAGCCTCAACTACCTGTTTGGTAAACTATTTTACCCCTTTGCTTGGAGTATGGGCATACCGCAGGCCGATGTGGCCAACGCCGCAACGTTGCTGGGGCAAAAAATTACCATTAACGAATTTGTGGCTTTTAACAGCCTCACCACCAAAACGGTTCCCTTGGTTACCGAGAAAGGGCTGCTTATTGTGAGCATTGCCATTTGCGGATTTGCCAATTTTAGCAGTGTGGGCATGCAAATTGGGGGCATTGGCGAGTTGGCACCCAGCCGCCGATCCGATTTGGCAAAACTTGGGCTGAAAGCACTACTCTGCGGCACCATGGCGTCGTATTTGTCGGCGGCTATTGCGGGCATTTTGATTGGGTAGCAGTTCTTGCACGGCTTCCCCAAACATCCATTTATTTTACGCTTCCCCCCATCACATATTTTGGTTTCCAGTAGCTGCTGCCTATATCGCTAATGGTAACCCCGGCGCTGGTGGTGGCACTTATCATTTTTTGGTTGTGTAGGTAGAGGCCCACATGGTTAATGGTTTTAGAACCCTCGGTTTTAAAAAACACCAAATCGCCCTCGGCCAGATCGGCCATGGATTTCGGGGTTTTTACCAACAGGCTTTGGGCTGCCGATTGGCGGGCAATGGATTTGCCGTAAACGGTGGCAAACAGTAGATGCGTAAAGCCACTACAGTCCATACCCTTTTTGGTTTGCCCACCGTAGAGGTAAGGGGTGTTTATCCATTGGTCTATAAACGTGTAGAGTGCTGTGTTGGTTAGCGCCTGTGCTGGTACGCCCAATAGCTTTGCGTATTTGGTTTTTAAGGCGGATGCGGCGGATGCTGCTGACGGCTTTGGATTTGGGCTGGTATGGGTGGCGCGGCGGGTGCTGCCGCAGGCGGTCAACAGTATTACAGCTACTCCAAAAGCTGTTAGGTGTTTGAAACAGAGCAGCTTTTTATGATGTACCCATTTATTCATAATAGGCGGAACGGCACTTGGAGTTTAATGCGTAGTAAAGATCGTTAACCTAGATTGTTTTTGGATGTGATGGTTATGCACAGGCGTGAATTTAGCGCGGCGTTGTGTGTGTTGGTGCTTGTAAATGGCCGTGTGTTTTAAAGCCATTAGCAAATGCTTGAGGAGAATTGAGGCAGTGCTGCCGATTAATGCACTGCGGCTTGGTGGGCCCGGGATGCGGAGGGCTTGGTGCCCGGCCTTGGCCCCTGCAAGGGGGGCCAAAAGGCCGGGCACGGTACCCCTAAGCAGCCCGTACTGCGGCTTAGATTTGCACTACTGCCCATGGCCCCAACATAAAAAAGTGCCGAGGCGGCTGTGGCTGCCCCGGCACGTTGGGTGTAAGCTGGGTAATGTGGCTGATGGTTAAATACTAAATGCCGTGTCCACAATTTCGGCTTGTTCTTTGAGGTGTACCTTGCTGTAACCCGTGGCGGTGGCGGCGCTGGCTTTGCGGCTAATGATGCCGAAATTGATGCTGAGCAAATTCATTTTGAGATAGCTGGCGGCACCCATGTTTTGCGGTTCTTCTTGCACCCAAAACCAGGTGGCGTTGTTGTATTTGTGATACAGCGCGTCTATTTGCTGCTGCGGCAGGGGGTACAGCTGCTCCATGCGGATGATGGCCACATCGGTACGGTTGTCTTTTTGCTTTTTTTCGTTTAGGTCGAAGTACATTTTGCCGCTGCAGAACAGCACTTTCTTTATGCTGGCCGGTACGGGCGTGGCGGCATCGTCGATGACTTCTAAAAAGCTGCCTTGGGTAAATTCTGCCAGCCGACTGTACGAGGCGGGCAAGCGCAGGTTGGCTTTTGGGCTAAAGTTGATGAGTGGCTTCCGAAAAGGGTAAACCAATTGGCGGCGAAGCACGTGGAAGAAGTTGGCGGCTGTGGTAATGTTGGTAACAATCATGTTTAGCTCGGCCGACTGCTGTAAAAAGCGCTCGAGGCGGGCACTGCTGTGCTCGGGACCCTGACCCTCGTAGCCATGGGGCAGCAGCAGGGTAATGCCATTCATGCGGTTCCACTTTTGCTCGCTGGCGCTTATGAACTGGTCAATCATGGTTTGGGCGCCGTTTACAAAATCGCCAAACTGGGCTTCCCACACCACCAAGGCTTGTGGGTTGGCCATGCCGTAGCCATACTCGAAGCCCATTACGCCATACTCGCTCAATAGGCTGTTGAAGATGCGGAAATGCCCCTGGTTGGCGCTGATGGCACTAAGGCGGTTGTAATATTTATCGGTAACCTCGTCGCGCAGTACGGCGTGGCGGTGGCTAAATGTGCCACGGCCTACATCTTGCCCGCTCATGCGCACATCGTTGCCCTCGTGGCATAGCGTGCCGTAAGCAAGCAATTCGGCAGTGGCCCAGTCGAATTTGCGCTCGGTTTCAAACAGTTTTGTTTTGTCGGTAAGTAGTTTTTCCACCTTTTTTAGGGGCCTAAAACCATCGGGGAGGGCCATAATGCGTTCAAACACGTGTAGCAGGTCGGCCTCGGCCACGGCGGTGTGGGGGCTGGTGCTAAAGTCGGCGGCTGTGGCTTTGCGCAGCTCGCGCCAGCGTGCTTCGGCTTTAAGGTACTGGTAGGGCAGGGGGTTTTGCTTTACACCATCGAGGCGGGCTTGCAAATCGGCCCAAAATTGGGTTTCCATGGCTTTGGCCAAATCGCGGGCTTCGGGTTCGCCATTTTCCAAGAGGTATTGGGTGTACACCTCGCGGGGGTTGGGATGTTTTTCGATGAGGGCGTAGAGGCCGGGTTGGGTAAACTTGGGATCGTCGCCTTCGTTGTGGCCATGGCGGCGGTAGCACACCATATCCACAAACACATCGCAGTTAAACTCTTGGCGGTAGCGGGTGGCTATGTCCACGGCTTTTACCACGGCTTCGGCATCATCGCCATTTACATGAAATACGGGCGCTTGCACGGCTGCGGCCAGGCTGGTACAGTAGTCGCTGCTGCGGGCATCGCTAAAATCGGTGGTAAAGCCAATTTGGTTGTTAATAACAAAGTGGATGGTGCCGCCGGTGTAGTAGCCGGGCAGCTTGCTCATTTGCAATACCTCGTACACAATGCCTTGGCCGGCCACGCTAGCATCGCCATGTATTAATATGGGGAGTACTTTGTCGTAATCGCTGTTGTACTGCACATCGGCCTTGGCCCGTGCAAAGCCTACCACCACAGGGTTTACAGCCTCGAGGTGGCTGGGGTTGGGTGCCAGTTTGAGGTTGATGGTGTTGCCAGAGGCGGTGGTGGGCTGGCTGCTGAAGCCCATGTGATACTTTACATCGCCGCTGCCCATGGTGCTATCGGGTATGGCAGTGCCTTCGAATTCGCTAAAAATTTGCTCGTAGGTTTTGCCCATAATGGTGGCCAAAATATTAAGCCTACCGCGGTGGGCCATGCCAATAACCACCTCTTCCACGCCGTGGGCGGATGCCGTACTGATGATTTGGTCGAGCGCTGCCACGGTGGTTTCGCCACCTTCAAGGCTAAAGCGCTTTTGGCCAATGTATTTGGTGTGCAAAAACTTTTCGAACATCACGGCCTGGTTTAGCTTTTCCAGTATGCGCCGCCGCTGTGCCAAAGGCAGGGGTTGGTGAAAGTTGTGCTCAATTTCTTTGGTGAGCCAATCTACCTTTTTTTGATCGCTGATGTATTTGAACTCCCAACCCACATGGCTGGCGTAGCTTTTTTCGAGATAGGCGTAAATGTTGCGCAGGCTGGTGGTGCCAAGGCCAATAAGTGCACCGGCATGGAATGTGGTATCTAAATCGGCCTCGGTAAAGCCGTAAAAGGCCAGCTCAATATTGGCACCACGGTCTTTGCGGGGCCTAATGGGGTTGGTTTTGGCCAGCAGATGCCCCTTGTTGCGGTAGCCCAAAATAAGGCGGTAGGCCATAATTTCTCTAAACCAATCTACGCCTGCTTGGGCAAAGGGGGTTGCCTCGGCGGCGGGGGTGGTGATAGCCGTGGTGGTGGGGGTGCTATGGCCATGGGCTTGTGCCATGGCATAATCAAAGCCTTCAAAAAACTTTTTAAATTCGGGGTCAATGGCAGCAGGGTCTTTCAAAAAAGTGTTGTACAAATCTTCGATGTAGGCCGGGTGCTGGTTGGTGATGTAGGTAAAATCTTTCATGGCTGCTAGCGGCATCACAATGGCCGCCTATTTAATGTGCTGCAAATGTAGGCGCAAACGGGTGCCAAGGAAAACGGCGACTTCAAATGTTTTTGTGTTGGCGACGCTTGGTGCCGCAGTTTTAGGGTGGTTTTAACTAGGCATTATGGTTGGGGCTAGCGTAATTTGGCCAATGGCGGCGCGGCGCAGTTAAACGGCAACGAAAAAAATTTGGCTGTAATGGTGCTGACCACTACTTTTGCCGTCCAATTTTAAGATTATGGCTAATCATAAGGCAACAAAAAAAGATGTAAGGCAGTCCGCAAAACGCCGCGACCGCAACCGCTACTACGGTAAAACCACCAGAAACGCCATGCGTAGTTTGGCTGCCACACCCGATGCGGCTACTATGGAAAAAGGCGCTCCTGCTGTAATTGCCATGATAGACAAGCTGGCAAAACGAGGCGTAATTCATAAAAATAAAGCTGCTAATTTGGTAAGCAAGTTGGCCCGCAAGGTAAATGCCGCTAAGGCTGCACCTGCGAACGCATAGTTTTTTTCGCAATTTATTTTGTAGGCGGCTGGATATACTCCAGCCGCTTTTTTGTGTGTATGCCTCAAGCAATACGGCATGTTTTATTGTAGGCTAAAGGATTTGTGGTTAGGGTTGGTGTTTAAATTCTCAAAAGCTGCAATTGCTACACCAGACTTTTTTTAAAAAAATATTTGTTAATTTGAACTGTTATTATACTTTTGAACAAACAAATCAGCAACCATGAAAAAAACATTTGCACTATTCCTAGGTTTAGCCGTGCTGCTCCAAACCAGCAGCTTTGCCGCCTTTACTACCAGTGAGCGGTCGGTAAAAGATGAAGCTATCTTCCAAAACAAGTTTATTGCCGAAAACTTTGAGAAGGATGTAAACGCATTTTTGGAGCTTACACCAAGCAAGTACAAGGCACTCACGGGGCAAAAGCTGAGTCTGAAAGAGTCATTAGCCCTAAAAGCAGCTCAGAAAGCCATAAAAAAAGAGCAAAAAAGAAGTGGCGGTGATATTCCTAAGGGCTTGTACATCGTTATGGCCATATTTGGTTGGGCATGGCTTGGCATGGGTATAATGGATGATTGGGAAGGCAAGAATTGGTGGGTGAATCTTATTCTGGTTTTTCTGTGCGGGATTCCAGGCATTATCCATGCATTCATAAAAATGAAGGATTACTATCGTTAGACTCCAATAAATTGAAGCTTACGCAGTTTTTGTGTTTGATAAAACTGTGCTTAGGCGAAAAGCATAAAAGTCGTGGACCAGAAGGTTCGCGGCTTTTATTATTTTTGTACAAAACCTAGATAGGTGTATGAAAAAAATATTTGCTAAAAGCAGCAGCGCGAAGCCACTGTTTTCGAACCCCATGGTGAACTGGCGGGTAAACTTGGTTTGGTTGTGTATGCTTTTTCTGTTTCCAATAGTACTCTGGATATTGCCATCCAATACCTTCGATGCCACCGGTTTTGAGTTGTGTCCGTCGAAATTGTTTTTTGATGTGGAGTGCTGGGGCTGCGGCATTTCGAGGGCGGTGATGCATTTACACCACTTCGAATTTTCTGACGCTTTGTATTACCATTCATTCGTTTTTATTATTTATCCCCTTCTGGTGTTGATTTGGGTACTGTGGGTAAGAGATGCGGTGCGTGTGGTAAAGAACAAACCCGCTTAGGGCGTTACTGGGCCGTATGTAAAAAAGCTTTGACTTAGACCTACCCTAGTTCGGCAGCTTGTACGACAGAGGGCATATTGTGCGGTTGCTAACTCATTTTAGCACTTTGTCGCTTTACCTCATTTGCTGTGTTTTGGCATCCCGTGGCAGGCGTTTTTCATGGCCATTTATAACAAAGGGTTTACAGTTTTTAGCCAAACTGGCGGGCAAAAAAAATATTTTGCTCAAGATGGGCCGTTGCAACACCCCCCAAAGCTTAGTTTTGGCCATGCCCAAGAATATTTTTGCTGCACTGGTGCTGCCTACCATTTTGGCGCTGCTACCTGGTTGTGCCTGGATTTTTGCCCAAACCACGCCGTTTGAAAAAAGCGGCGGTGCGGCCACTACAACCTATGCCGAAGCCATTGATTTTTATAAGCAGCTGGATGCTGCCAGTAGTAAGGTGCTGGTAAAAACCATGGGGCCCACGGACGCAGGCTACCCCCTGCATTTGGTGCTGCTAAGTGCGGATGGCAGTTTTGATCCGCTAAAATGGCATAAACAGAACAAGGCTGTTATACTCATAAACAATGGCATTCATCCTGGGGAACCCGATGGTATAGATGCCAGCATGATGCTTGTACGCGATGTGGTGGCAGGTAAGTTAAAGCTGCCGGCCAACGTTTGCCTGGCCATTGTGCCCGTGTACAACATTGGAGGATCGCTTAACCGTGGCAGCTATAGCCGGGTCAATCAAAATGGGCCTACGGCTTACGGTTTTAGGGGCAATGCCCAAAACCTAGACCTTAACCGCGATTTTACAAAGGCAGACAGTCGCGAGGCACGCAGCTTTGCTGACATCTTCCATTGGTTAAATCCCGATGTGCTGGTAGATAACCACGTAAGCGACGGTGCTGATTACCAACACACCATGACCATGCTAACCACACAGCCCGATAAATTGGGAGGTAGTTTGGGTCCTTGGTTGCGCAATCAGTTTGAACCGGCTTTGTACCAAGGTATGGCAAAAAATGGATGGGAAATGTGCCCCTACGTAGATTTTGCAAGTACCGACTTTAACAAAGGCATGATAGGTTTCTACGATTCGCCACGCTACAGCAGTGGCTATGCTGCCTTGTGGCAAACCATTGCTTTTGTGCCCGAAACACACATGCTAAAGCCATTTGCCGACAGAGTGCGTAGCACTTATACATTCATGCGGGTGCTGATGCATGAAACCAGCAAACAAAGCGCCACCCTGCTAAACCTGCGGCAGAAGCTGCGCCAGCAAGTGGCCAGTTCGGACACGCTGCCATTGCAGTGGCGCTTAGATACCACCCAACATCAACTCATCACCTTTAAAGGCTACGAGCAAGCCACCAAAATGAGCACCGTAACCGGTTTGCCCCAAATGGTGTACAACAAGCGCCAGCCATTTAGCAAAAGCATACCCTACTACAACAACTACAAGCCCGACCGCGTGGCTTTGGCACCGGCTTACTACGTGGTGCCGCAGGGTTGGCACAAGGTGCTAGCACTGCTACAGCTTAATAAGGTGCAAATGCGCCCCCTAAAGCGCGACACCACCATGGCGGTGCAAGTATATAAAGTGGCCGATGTAAAATTTGCTGCCCGTGCCTATGAGGGGCATGTGCGCAAAACCAGCGTTAGGTTCGATACGGTTATGCAAAGCATTCGGTTTTTGAAAGGCGACGTGCTAATTCCGCTGAACCAAGTGGCCAAGCGCTTTTTGGTAGAGATGCTAGAGCCCATGGGCGATGACAGCTATTTTAGTTGGAATTATTTTGATGCCATTTTGCAGCAAAAAGAAGGCTACACCGACTACCGCTGGGAAGAAGTGGCGGCAGATTACTTAGCCACCCATCCCGAGCTTGATGCGGAGTTGAAGCGCTTGCGTGCCGCCGATGCAGCCTTTGCAGCCAATGCATCTGCCCAACTTAACTGGGTGTACAAGCGCAGCCCTTACTACGAGCCAGCGCACAACCGTTATCCGGTTTACCGCATATTGCGGTAGCGGCGATGGCGATTTTTTGCTGCGCCCGCAAGGCATTCAATAACGGTCCAATAATGGGTAGCCATCTCACAGGGAACAATGCTTGTGCGTAAACGCAGTAGTTGTGGACATGGTTTTCAATCCAAGGTTTTTGGCACAAAAAGTTACCGTGTTTTGAAGCAGGAGTCCTAGGATTAATCAAGGGTATTTATTTACAGCATAAACCATTTGAATTTAAAAAAGCCCCACAACGCATACTATCTGTTTGGCGAAACTGGGTAGCGCTATTTTTTGGGTTTTGAACTGACCAACTGATTTGATGTGTCTGTACATTTTTTCAAATTGGGACTGTGAGGCTCAACCGTTGCTAAAGCAGCGGACCGTTTTTGACATAATAAAAGGATGGTTTAGAGTGGCCGAAGGTTGCAACTGAATTTACATGGAAAACGAGCAAGCGTTGGTAAAATTAGGTTTTGAACGTAATGAGACGCTAGATTTGCTACTAAATGCCAATGGCTTGTGAAACATTTAATTGTGTTCACCACAGTGGCGTTGATGGCAGCAAAGCAAAAAAAACTGAATTGCTATGAAAACAATGTTGATGTTGATGGCTTTCTGTGTTGCAGCCTTGGCCGCCTGGGGCCAGTCGCGCAACGGTGATACCACCATTACCTATTACGACCATGAGGGTAAGCCAACAAAGCCTGTGAATTATACCGAGATTGGGGCCAGCTGGCTTGAAAATGGCAAATGGCGGCAGCAGCGTTTTACCAGCGGAGATTATACCCTGCGCAGCGATGCACAGTATGCCGATAAAGAACTCACGATAAAAGATGGTACGTTTTTGCGCTTCCATTATAACGGCATGGTTATGGACAGTGCTGTTTATGTGCAAAACAAGTTGCATGGTGGTAACCTGAGTTGGTACGAAACCGGCGAGCCTCGGGCCGATCTGCATTGGAACCATGGTTTACCCGTTGATACGGCTATATGGCTTGAGCGAACGGGGCAGGTGCTGGCTATACAAATAACCGACAGTTCCGGATCGGGGCAGTATCAAAAATTTGGCGACAGCAACAAACTTGTGCGTGTAAAGGGCAGGTTGTATAATGGTCAAAAGCACGGTAAATGGGAATATGTGGATGAGCAGGGCGTAAAAAGTTTTGAGGCGGTGTTTGCTGCCGATAGTGTGGTATCGGCTATTTGTTTTGATGCTAAGGGCCAACCCGAACCACCATCCAAGGATTGTATGCTCGAGAAGCCTGCCGGTTTTCCTGGCGGACTCTCGGCGTGGAAGTCATTTCTGGAGCGTTCGTTGCAATACCCTGACGATGCTGTAAATGCTAGAGCCCAAGGTGTGGTTCGGATAGAGTTTACCGTGGGTGCAGATGGCCGTGCCGAGGGGTTTAAGGTGTTGGCATCGCCATATCCTAGCCTAGCCACAGAGGCGCTGCGCATTATGAAAAGTGCAAAAAAATGGGAGGCTGCTACACAATACAACCGAAAAGTGGCTTACAGACACATACAAGCCATTACTTTTCAGCTTCAATAGCACGGGTCATAGCCACCCATAATCTGTTTTTTTGCTTGATGTTCGTTAGTCAGGGTTGATTGCCAAAGCGCGTACCTCTGTGACCGGTTTGCTCATTTGTAAGGGAAGATATGGCCGGTCGATAGCTGGTTGCTGCCTAAGGAATCGTTTTTTTTGACCACATCATAATTTATGGGTCTTTTTTTTGACAAATGTTTTTATTTGCAAAAAAAAACTATGGAATTCACCGACCAATTGGTGCCGCTCCTCACGTTGATTGCCCTTGAAGTTATTTTGGGTATCGACAACATCATCTTCATTAGCATTTTAGCCGATAAACTGCCCGAGGCACAGCGGCCTAAGTTGCGGCTTTGGGGTATTGGTATGGCTACCGTAATGCGGTTGGGGCTATTGGCCGCCGTGGCTTGGATTATAAGCCTTGATAAAACGCTGTTTACCGTGCTTGATAATGCCATTAGCGGTAAAGACTTGATTCTTTTACTTGGCGGTATATTTCTACTGTACAAGGCCACCAAAGAAATTTACCACAAAACGGAAGCTGTTGAAACCGGGCCTACAGCAGGTGCCGCGGCCACTTTTGGAGCAATGCTTGGGCAGGTGCTGCTGTTAGATCTTGTGTTTTCGGTGGACTCTATTATTACCGCCGTGGGTATGGTAAGTGAGGTTTGGGTAATGTACACAGCCGTAATTGTTACGGTTATCATTATGTTGGTGGCAGCCAAACCCATCAGCAACTTCATCAGCGAGCATCCTTCGTTTAAGGTGTTGGCCCTATGCTTTTTGCTCATTATCGGTATGAGTTTAGTGGCCGAAGGGTTAGATTTTAAAATCCCAAAGGGCTACATTTATTTCTCCATGGCATTCTCATTTTTGGTGGATGTGATTCAAATGAAAACCGTCAAAAAGAAAACGGCATAACCCATTTTGCGCTCGGTGCCGTTCGCATATTCGTTTGTGGCAGGCAGATGCTGCGGTTGTTGATGCGAATTTTGCTTGTTTCCTGCGGTACCCAACCTGCTGTGCCAATGGGTTATGCGGGTGCAGTGGCTGCGTATTTGCGCAGCAAGCTGGTTGTTGGGCATCAAAAAACGGGAAACTTAGGTTGCTAAAGTTGGCTTTTTGGATGCTGCGGGGTATCCATTACGGAGCTGGCTGCGCCGACGGTCGCCGTTTGCCCAGCAAATATTTGTTTCGGATAACCTGCTCCACGGCCACACCTGCTATTTTGCTTTCCAACCAGCTTATCACATCCAGGTAAGCAAAGGCCCGGGTTTCGCTAGTGGTACTCTCCAACTGTTTCAATCGCTCCAGCAAGCCCTCAAGCCTGGGTTTTATTTGGCTGGTATTGAGCGAAAAAGCAGCCCTTAAGAATGCAAACATGGCCTCTTCCACCAAGCTTAGATTTTGCAGCTTGGCCATAAACCGGTACACCGATTTTATGAGATAAGAAAGCAGGTCGTAGTTACCCAGTTCGTAATGGGCAATCAGGTGCAGTAGCCTGGCGTAGCACTGTAGGTCGGTTCGTAAATCGCTTTTGTGGTTGATGATGCGGTTTAGGTAGTCGATGGCGTTGCCGTTGCGGCCACTGCCAAAATAAAGGCAGGCTATTTTGTAGTAGAACACCAGCACCCTGTGCTCGTCTATGTACAGGGCATTCATCTTAAGTAGGCCTTCTAGCTCGGGCAACAGATTAAGGCCTTCCGTAAAAGTGCCCTCTAAAAAGTGGCGGTGTATTTTTGAAGTGTACAAATACACAAAAGCTTGAATGCGATAGTTGTCGTTTTGCTGAACGGCTGTTGATTGCCAAAATGTCTCAAAAGTGGCTAGGGTGTTAAAAAACTGTTTGGCATTTTTTAAATCGTAGTGTGCACCCAGCAGGTTGTGCATACCCTTTATGTACTGTATGTTTTCTACCAACTTCATGTGCGGCTCATCGTCAAAAAGCGATACCCAACGCTGAGCGTAGCGGTAGTAGTTCAAGTAGTCTTGGTTTATAAAGGCAAGCCAGCAATGGCTTTGAAAAAAGTACAGCCTTTCGTAAAAGCCTTGGGGTGGCTGGGTTTGCAGGCAGGAAGGTAAATGGTTTTTAAAGTAGGTAGCAATGGCCTGTTCGTCCGCCGCATTCCGGGCATGACCATTTTTTATGTACCAACTGTACAGTTGCAGGCTCAGGTTGCTAAGCGCATTTACGGTATTCAGGCGTGCCAATACCTCTCCCGATTCGTCGGCCAATTGGTCGGCGCGGGCATCCATGCTTCGGGTAATGTATAGGGTTTCAATTTTCTTTTCAAAAAAAAGCACTTGCAGCAAATGCGTCAGCTGATGATAGTGCCTGGCCATTAGCTTTAGGCGTTCCAGAAGTTTTAGGCTTTGCAAATACAGGCCTTTATGGTACAAAATGCGGGCGTAGTCCATCTGTTCGTTCAGTGCTTGCTCCACATTGTCGTCGTCTTTTAGTAGGCGCAGGCTGGTAAGTATATGCCGGTACAGGCTGGCCTTGAGGTTGCTAAGTTGCTGCTTGGTAATGGTGGTTTGTTTGCGCAGCAGCAGGCCCTCGTCGTACTCATCCAGGTGGTCAAGGGCATCAAAAAGTTGCAGCACTTTAAGCTCGGTGTTGCCGCTGTTGCGCTGCACGTAAAGCTTCAGGTTGCGTTTTTCGCCCTTGCCCAGGCTCTTTATCAGCTGAAAAAGATCGTCTTTTTGTCGGTTAGGCATTGTAATTGTTGGCTTGCTCAAACCCTTTACCAGTAGGGCTTTGCTGCAAATATACGGCATGTTAGGCGCCGTAAAACCCCATGCATTTGCAGCATGGCACTTGCTGTTACTAACCTATGTTTACAGCATGGGCGTGCATGCATTTCTATTAGCCTACCGGCAAATAGAAACCAAGCGCTTGCTGTATGCATACGCTGTTTTTACCGCATGGCACCACAGCTTGCACAATCAGCACAAAAATTGATACCCTCTATGGCTACTAAAATCGACATTTTTGACACCACCCTGCGCGACGGCGAGCAGGTACCCGGCTGCAAGCTAAACACCATTGAAAAGCTTGAGCTGGCCCTAAAACTGGAGGCACTAGGTGTTGATATTATAGAAGCCGGCTTTCCCATAAGTAGCCCCGGCGATTTCAAAAGCGTCCAGGAAATATCAAAAATTATAAAGCATGCCACGGTATGTGGCCTTACCAGGGCGGTTGATAAGGACATAGAAGCTGCCGGTGAAGCCCTGCGCCATGCCCACAAACCACGCATTCACACGGGCATTGGCACCAGTGATAGCCACATTAAAGCCAAATTTAACGCCACCAGGGCCGAAATTTTAGAGCGGGCAGCCAAGGCCGTGAAATTGGCCCGCAGTTTTGTAAACGATGTGGAGTTTTATGCCGAAGATGCCGGCCGCACCGACAACGATTATCTGGCCCGCGTGGTAGAAACCGTAATTGCGGCAGGCGCCACGGTGGTAAACATTCCTGATACCACAGGCTACTGTTTGCCACAGCAGTATGCCGATAAAATTGCGTTTTTAATGAACCATGTGCCCAACATCGACAAGGCCATTTTAAGCTGTCATTGCCACAACGATTTGGGATTGGCCACGGCCAACAGCGTGAGTGGCGTATTTGCAGGTGCACGGCAGGTGGAATGCACCATCAATGGCCTGGGCGAACGGGCTGGCAATACCAGCCTAGAAGAAGTGGTGATGGTGCTAAAGCAACACAGCTACCTAGGCTACTACACCAACATTAAAACCGAAATGCTCAATCCCATGAGCCGACTGGTAAGTGATACTATGCGTGTGCCGGTTCAACCCAACAAGGCCATTGTAGGTGCCAACGCCTTTGCGCACAGCAGTGGCATTCATCAAGATGGTTTTTTGAAAGACAGCCGCACCTACGAAATCATTACCCCAGAAGAAGTGGGGGCCGACAGCAGCAAAATTGTACTTACCGCCCGCAGTGGCCGCAGTGCGCTGGCGTATCGGTTCCGCAATTTGGGCTTCGACTTCGACCGCAACGATATAGACGCGCTTTACCAGAAGTTTTTGATTGTGGCCGACGAAAAGAAAGAGATAGAAAACGAAGACTTGATGCGAATGGCGGCGGAGCACCAAAATACAAATAATCAATAATCAATAATCAATAATCAATAATCAATAATCAATAGTCAATAATCAATGTTCAAGTTGGTAAGGGCAGTTTTTCGATGGAAAAAAATGTGTTGAGTTGGAGTTGAATAGATAATTTCGACTAGGAAATGCCCGAAGGTTCGATATTCTCTGGGTGTTGACTATTTCGAAAATTCGGGTTTGCTGTTATTTTTTAATGTAGTGACAATGGCGCAGGTGGTTTACGACTTAGAGAACCGATTAATTGAATTTGCCGCAGCGGTGGTAGAAACAAGCGAGGCGTTGCCAATGTCGAAAGCGGGTGTCTATGTGGCGGGGCAAATGCTGCGCAGCGGTATGGCACCAGCCATGCTTTATGGCGAGGCTCAAGGTGCGGAATCTCGGTCGGATTTCATTCATAAAATGAAGCTCGTACTAAAAGAGTTAAAAGAAACAAGGGTAAGTATGAAGTTGGTGATTAGGTTGAAAATGAGGAACTTAGATGATGCACTGGCAGCCCTGTGCTCGGAAAATGAAGCCTTGATTGCAATTGTGGCAAAAAGTATTGATACCGCTAAGTCAAACTTGGCAAAAGAGCAGCGTGCTGCGCGGAATTCGAGTTCTTAATGTGATTTGGTGTCGACTTTTGTGAGAGGCCGTGGCACTGTGGTTTGTTGAAGTGCGCATCAAAATGACCCTGTGCCAGCGGATTATGGAACATTGATTATTGAATATTGATTATTTGTATTAAAGCCCCCAAGGGATTAGACTCACTTCAACTTGAATATTGAACATTGATTATTAAATATTGATTATTTGTATTAAAAACCCCCAAGCGATTAGATTTCCGCCAACTTGAATATTGAACATTGATTATTGAATATTGATTATTTGTATTAAAACCCCCAGTGATTAGACACACTCTAACTTGAATATTGAACATTGATTATTGAATATTTATTATTTGTATTAAAAACCCCCAAGCGATTAGATTTCCGCCAACTTGAATATTGAACATTGAATATTGAATATTGATTATTTGTATTTAAAACCCCCAAGTGATTAGATTTCCGCCAACTTGAATATTGAACATTGACTATTGAATATTGATTATTTGTATTAAAAACCCCAGTGATTAGACACACTCCAACTTGAATATTGAACATTGATTATTGAATATTGATTATTTGTATTAAAAACCCCAGCGATTAGACACACTCCAACTTGAATATTGAACATTGATTATTGAATATTGATTATTTGTATTTAAAACCCAAGCGATTAGACACACTCCAACTTGAATATTGAACATTGATTATTGAATATTGATTATTTGTATTTAAAACCCCAGCGATTAGACTCACTTCAACTTGAATATTGAACATTGACTATTGAATATTGATTATTTGTATTAAAAACCCCCAAGTGATTAGATTTCCGCCAACTTGAATATTGAACATTGATTATTGAATATTTATTATTTGTATTAAAAACCCCAGTGATTAGACACACTCCAACTTGAATATTGAACATTGATTATTGAATATTGATTATTTGTAT
>RDXD01000277.1 GCA_004292575.1 Bacteroidota bacterium | reverse complement strand
AAAATCAAAAAATCAGAACATCAAAAAATCTCACATCTCACATCAGACATTTCCCCCGATGGCCCACAGCGCGGAGTTGGGCAGCCTGGTTGGTGGCTTTTTTGCTTAGTTTGTTCGTGAATTGCCGTTTGTGTTAGTTATTGGTAAAAATCAAAACATCAAAACATCAAAACATCCTTTATTCCACCGTTACCCTAAGCCCCTGGCTGTGGGCGCCAAACTCTGGGGCGTACATGCATTGGATGCTGCCAATACCGTTGCTAAACACGCCGCGGTGCGTGGCCACCAGCGTGTATTCAAACACATGGGTACCGCGTGGCAGGTAGCCAATAAAAAAGTTGGTGCTGGCATCGCGAGTGGCCTCGTAGTATCCCAAACCGTTTTGATATTTGTATTGGCTAAGCACATTGGTGGGCTCAAAGCAGCTGGCGCGCATGTCTTTTAGGTGCACATATTCCAGGTTGCGATCGCTGCGAAGCTCCATGCGCACGGTTATTTTGTCGCCCACTTTTAGCCGGGCGTTGGGGCCAAGCGGCGTTAGTTCGGGTCCGCGGCTGCCGTTGGTTTTTACAAACAATTGTTTGCTAAGCAGCAGCGGCGAGGCCGCCTGGGTTATTTTGTCTAGGTCGTCAAAATACTGCCAATACACGGCACCCCACTGTGGGCTGCTTTTGGCCTTGCCTTTACCCGTGCTCACAGTAATGCGGCCCATGTTGGGTACCATATCGGTGGCTGATAGGCGTTGTTTAAAGTATCCCGTACCGGCCTCGGTGCCATCGGTGGGCGGGGCCACGGTTATTCTACCCAAGGTGATGCGCACCTTGTCATCTTCGGTTAACCAGTTTTGCCCTTGCAGCAGCAACGCGTAGCAAGCCTCGGCAGTGGCGCGGGTGGTTGCCCAGCTTTGGGTTTGCTTTTGCTTCAGCAGCCAGGTTTTAAGGTCGTTTATGCGCTCTGCATTGGCTTCTATTTCGGTATAAGCTGCTATCAGCAGCGCGTGGCTTTCAATGGGTGCCTGCCACCAGTAGTATCCACCGTTGTTAAAGTCTTTCCAATACATGCCAAACTCGGGGCTACTCAAGCTGTTTTCCGTCAGCGATTTCAAAATGGCTTTTGCCACAGGGGCATTTTTGGCCCGCTGCAGGGTTAGCGCAATCATACCCTGCGCATACTTGCTTTTACTAGGCCAGTATTTTTTAGCCTGGTTGTTGTAAAATTCAACGGCCACTTTCCAGCGCGGGGCAAGGGGCAGGTCGGTAAAAAAACTGCGCATGTACAGGTACTGAATGGCAATATCGCCCAAGTGGTCTTTGCCCAAATCGGCCTTGGTGCCTATCAACAAATTGTAGTCCTCGCCCAAGCGGGCATCGAGGTAGGAAACGGCCTTAGCCGCTATTTGTTGCAGGGCGGTTTTTTGGGCTGCCGGCCATGCGTTAAGGTGGCGCAGTTGCCCAATGCCTGTGGCAATGTGCTGGGTAATGTAGCGGTCATCGGGGCCGCCTTTGAACCACACAAAGCCACCGTTGCTGCTTTGCATCTCAG
>RDXD01000141.1 GCA_004292575.1 Bacteroidota bacterium | reverse complement strand
TAGGAATTATAGATAGCCCAGCGCTTGATTTTGGCAGGGTTCGGTGCTGCCAATTTATGGATGCTAGATGATTGCAATACCGAAGGCATATAATTACACCAACCAGCGCAGGTCCCCAACCTGTGCTCGCACGTTACTAATGCCGCGCCTCAATCCGCTCTACCGGCGCCGTGCTTCATGCGTAGTTGCTTAGCGTACCGAAACCTCGGGTCAGCAAAGCACAAAAAAACGGAGCAAAATATAGCCTAAAACACTTAGCTTTCACTATCGGGAAAACGTGGCGGTTTCTGAGGTTGAGCACTGTTTGAGCGTGGGCGCACGCCGAGGCGGCGATCTTGCAGCTTGAGTGGGTCAAGAAAACCTTCTCAACACCGCGCCGTTTTATTGGTAGCCATCTGCCGTGCTAAGGTGCCGATAAAGGTTGGGTTGCGATTTCTGCGGATAATATGTGGCGCAAACGGGCATTTTGTGGGTTGTTGGCGGGAGCGTGTTTGGCAGAACCGGCAGGGGTTTTTCCTACTCGCCACATGGGCAGTGGACTGCCCAACTACAATCAAATGAGCAGCGACAGTCTCCTTTTTGCGGCGAAAAACCAAAATAAACACCGCAATTTTGCGGCGAATAGATTGTATATTTCAACCGATAGGCGTTTTAAACCTGTCCAAAAATGGTTTACTGACCGCGCCCTCCCGCAGTGCTCATCACCCGGGCGCGGTTTGGCCAGCCTTGCGCCTAGTGCTCAGGATGTTTTTCTTTGCCCCACAAAAAAACAGTTGCAAAACGAGGCCACACAACACTATCTTGTTGAAGAAACCCTAAAGTGCTTTATTAAACTTGATATTCTAACGCCCTGCTATTACCTTTGCACCCCAATTGAAAAATTATCGTGCCGTAACACGAGCCTATTTTTGCCCAACCCGCAAGAATTAGCCCTGCAAGCAAACTTGCCTTGCAAAAGAGACTGGTTCATCGTCTCCGTGTTTACAAAAACGAGTAAAAAACACCTTTTGTAAGCATGAAACTATCACAGTTTAAGTTTGATTTGCCCCTAAACCTTATTGCCCAGAACCCTACCAAGAAGCGCGAGGACAGCCGCATGATGGTGATTAACCGCAAAACGGGCACCATGGAGAACCACCACTTCAGGGAAATTTTGGATTTTTTTAACGACAAGGATGTGTTTGTGGTGAACAACACCAAGGTTTTTCCGGCACGCATGTATGGACGCAAGGAAAAGACCGGTGCCAAAATAGAGGTGTTTTTGCTGCGCGAACTAAACAAACCCAACCGCTTGTGGGATGTGATAGTGGACCCTGCACGCAAAATACGGGTGGGTAATAAACTTTACTTTGGCGACAACGACGAAATGGTGGCAGAAGTAATTGACAACACCACCAGCCGTGGCCGTACCATAAAGTTTTTGTGGGATGGCACCGATGAAGAGTTTAAGAAAATGCTGGAGTTTTTGGGCGAAACCCCACTGCCTAAATACATAAAGCGCAAGCCGGATGATATGGACCGCGAGCGGTACCAGACGGTATATGCCAAATACGAAGGTGCTGTGGCTGCCCCCACGGCAGGCATGCACTTTAGCCGTGAGCTGATAAAACGCTGCGAAATAAAAGGCATACGCTTTGCCGAGCTAACCCTGCACACCGGCCTTGGCACGTTTAGGCCCATAGAAGTGGAAGACCTGAGCAAGCACAAAATGGATGCAGAGTATTACAAGATAGACGAAACTGCTACCCGCATTGTAAACAAAGCCCGCGAAGGCAACCACCGCATTTGCAGCATTGGCACCACCACCATGCGGGGCCTCGAATCGAGCTTTACGGCCGAAAGGTTTTTGAAATCGTCGGAAGGTTGGACCAATATGTTTATACACCCACCCTACGACTTTAGCATTGCCGATAGCTTGGTTACGAACTTCCACCTGCCCAAAACCAGCCTGCTGATAATGGCTTGCGCCTTTGCAGGATACGACCTGGTAATGGAGGCTTACAAAAAAGCCATTAAGGAAAAGTACCGCTTTTTTACCTATGGCGATGCCATGTTGATTATCTAAAAGGGGATTTGACCAATACGCAAAAAACGCCAGCCCAAGGGTTGGCGTTTTTTTGTGGGTTAAGGCCTGGCGCCTAAACCCGCATGGCCCGGCAAATGAAAAACACATACAGGGGCCAGGCAACAAACGTTAAAAATAACAGCACAGATTACCGCGGGCTGTGTAATTTGTGCCGGGGCTTCATCTTGGCAAAAGCACCAATATTGCTTACAACAATTCATAGCTACACCATGAAAAAATGGAAATACTTGCTGGGCTTTTGCGCCCTTACTTTTTTAAACTTTTTGGCAATGGCACAAAAAACCGACTACGACAAGCTTTGGAATAAAGTGAAAACCCTAACCGAGCAGAACTTACCAAAATCGGCCATGGCGGAAGTGAACACCATTTACACCCAAGCCAAGGCCGAAAAAAACGATGCCCAGCTTATAAAAGCACTGGTAAAAAAAAGCCAGCTGGTGCAGCAGGTAGAAGAGGACAACTGGAAGAAAACCGTATTGGATCTGGAAAAGGAGATAGAAAGCACCACCGGTCCAGCACGCCAAATTTTGTACACCATTACCGCGGGGGCCTACCGCGGCTACTACAACGCGGTGCGCTGGAATTTGGAAGCACGCACCAATACCGTTGGGCTCGAAAACACCGACCCCGAAACTTGGACGGCAGGCGACTTTCATAAGAAAATAGCGGCGCTATACCAAGCCTCGCTAAAGCCCCAAGTGCTACTACAGCAAACGGACCTACAAGCCTACGAACCCATTTTGCTAAAGGGCAATCAGCGGGCCCTACGCCCCACCCTGTTTGACTTGCTGGCGCACGAAGCCCTGGCCTATTTTACAACAGATGAAAATGGCCTGAGCAGCCCTGCTAATGCCTTTGAACTAAACGACGCCGCCAGCCTTGCCGAACCAAGTGCCTTTGCCAATGTTGAATACAAAAGTGCCGATAACAGCAGTAATGTACTTAAAACCATACAGTTGTATCAATCGTTAACGCAATTTCATTTGAGCAATAGCAACGCCGATGCCCTACTCGATCTTACTGCCAGTAGGCTGCAATACGCATATAAAAACAATACCAATCCCCGTAAAGACGATTTGTATAAGGCCACTTTGCAGCAATTGTATAACAGCTACAGCCACCAGCCCCAGATTCAAGATATAGGCTACTTGCTGGCCAACTGGTGGTACCAAAAAGGCAGTGCCTACCAACCCGAAACCGGCACAATGGAAGATAAAATGGCCTTTGCTGAGGCCTTACGTTTGGCTAAAGCAATAGGCAAAAAATATGCCGAGGGCGAGGGCGCTAGCAATGCACGCAATTTGGCCGCTAAAATTGAGCAATCCGATTTGAACCTTGTGGCGGAAAAAGTTAATCTGCCCCTACAGCCGTTTAGAGCCCTACTGAGCTTTAAGAATGCGCCCATGGCTTATCTGCGTTTGGTGGCCATAACGCCGCAGGTAGAGGTACTGCTCAACAGAAGCAATCGCTACCAGCCCGGCTTTTGGGACAAGCTAACCGCACAAAAAGCACTCAGAAACTGGCAGCAAGCCCTGCCCTCCACGCAAGATTATCGCTTGCACAGCGCCGAAATAAAGATAGATGGCCTGCCAGTGGGGAAATATTTGTTGCTGGCCTCCACCCAAGCCGATTTTAAAGCCAATAGCAGCCCGCTGGTGGCCACGGTTGTTTATACCAGTAATATTAGCTATGTAAAAAATGGCGATGCCTACTACCTGCTGCACCGCAATACCGGTATGCCGCTGGAAAACGCCAGCGTGCAGCTGTGGGAGAGCAACTACGACTACAACCTACGCAGCAACAAAAAAACCAAAAATGCACTGCTAACCACCAACCGCGATGGTTTTGTAAGCTTGAAAACGACCGCAACATCGGGCAACTCGTTGCTGCTAGACATACGGTGGCGCAAAGACCGCTTGTTTTTGGACGAAGAAGAATACCACTACCGCAGCACCGATAGAGACCCCAATACCAACCCCGAGGATGAGCATGGCAGGGTGCAGTATTTCTTTTTTTTAGACCGCAGCATTTACCGCCCTGGCCAGCAGCTTCACTTTAAAGCCGTGGGCGTAAGCAAACACCAAGCCGATGTACGGAGCACTGCTTACGTACCCAAGGCACCGTTAACCGTGATGCTACGAAATGCCAATGGCGAACTGGTGGACAGCCTCAGCATTGCCGCCAACGCATTTGGCAGCGTGGCGGGCAAGTTTAGCCTGCCCATGGGCGGCCTTACCGGGCAGTTTTCGCTGGTAATTAAGCACCAAAAATTAGAATTTAGTAAGGCGTTTGAGGTGGAAGAATACAAGCGGCCCAAGTTTTACATCAACTTCGACACGCTTAAAAACGCTTTTAAACTCAATAGCCAGATTACGGTAAGCGGTAAGGCCAAGGCCTACGCTGGCAATGCTATTGATGGCGCCACGGTGAAGTACCGGGTGTATAGAACAACCCGTTTTGAAAATGACTGGCTGTTTTGGGGCCGGGGCGGCAGGCCACAGCCCAACCGTGCAGATAAAGAGCTGGCAGCCGGCCAAACCACCACCGCGGCCGATGGCAGCTTTAACGTGGCGTTTACGGCAGTGCCAGACCTAAGCGTTGATAGCCGCCTTGAACCCACTTTTGACTACGTGGTAACAACCGATATAACCGATGCTAATGGAGAAACCCGCAGCAGCGAAACCATAGTCAGTATTGGCTATAAATCGCTGATAATGAACCTGAAACTACCAGGAGGACTATGGCAGGATGCCGATGCATTGCCCGCTTTGAACGTAGCCATCAACAACCTGGCGGCAGTGCCCCAAGCAGCGGCGGCCACCATTAACATTTACCCCCTTAAGGCACCCAACCGCCTAATAAAACCACGCTACTGGGCTGCGCCAGATACCGCGGTAATGGATTATGCCGCTTTTGTAAAGCTGTTTCCCAACGATGCGTATGCAAACGACGACCAGTATCAAAGCTGGGAAAAGGCACCGTTGCTTACAACCCTTAGTGTTCAAAGCAATGCCAGCGGACCCGCCAGCCTAAAGCTGCCCGTGCTGGCTGCCGGCTGGTATATGCTAGAAGCCCGCACCACCGATGCCGAGGGGCAAGCCGTAACGGCGGTGTGCTACGCTGCCGTGTACAGCAGTAAAATGGGAAAGCTGCCCAGCCCAACCTACTATTTTGAAAAGCCTTTGCAAAACAGCACCGAGCCGGGCAATGTCGCCAGCTTTATGCAGGCCTCCAGTGCCAGCAATCTGTTTGTGGTGCAAGAGGTGGTAAAGCCCAACGATGAAACCAAAACTGCACTGACGCATACTACGCTGCAAAGCGTGCCTAGCGCGGCAACCTTTGCCGTAGCAGAGGCCGACCGAGGCGGTTTTGCCGTTAACCGCTTTTTTGTGCTGCACAACCGTGTGTACACCAGCCGCTGGGCGATAAATGTACCATGGAGCAACAAAGCTTTGACCATTGGCTTTGGCACCTTTAGAAACCTGCTGCTGCCGGGCCAAAACGAAACCTGGACCGTAAACATTGCCGGGCAGAACAAAGAAGCTGTGGCTGCAGAAATGGTGGCTAGCATGTACGATGCCAGCCTTGACCAATTTGCACCCCACCAATGGCAACAACCCAGCATTTGGCCCACAAACTACTTGGCCAATGGGTGGCAGGGTAGCCATGCTTTTGGCATTGCCGAAAGCCAGCAGATGCCGGTGTACCCCCCCATGCAGTTTTTTAGAAAAACTTATGACCAGTTGGTTGGGGTAAGCGGTGGGGGCGATAGGTTGATGGGCACTCCCCTTAGGATGACCGCACGGGCAAAAAATGATGATATGATGATTGAAGAAATATCAGGGAATTTTACTGCCCCTAAAATTGCGGCTGATACCGATGCTGACGGTGTTGCGGATAGCATGGACTATAGGTTGCAAAAGGAAATTGGAGATGGCCAAAACCCGGTAAAAAAACCCAGCGACCAGGGCGTGCAGGTGCGAAAAAACTTTAATGAAACCGCATTTTTCTTTCCGCAGCTGCTAACCGACGCCCAAGGCAATATTAGCTTTAGTTTTACCATGCCCGAGGCCTTAACCCAGTGGAAACTGCAGACCTTTGCCCACACCAAAGAATTGCAAATGGGAATGGCCAGCCAAACGGTGGTTACCCAGAAAGAACTGATGGTGCAGCCCTTTGCACCGCGCTTTTTGCGCCAAAACGACACGCTGCAGTTTAGCACCAAAGTGGTAAACCTTAGCAATACTGCGGTCGAGGGTGCGGTAAGCTTACAGTTGTTTGACAGCGAAACCATGGCGCCACTTGACCTTGCCTTTGGCAACCAGCGGGCCAGCCAATCTTTTAGCATTGCCCCAGGGCAAAGCCAGCCATTTAGCTTTGCCATTACCATACCCAACACCTACAATGGCGCCGTAACCTATCGGCTGATAGCCAAAACCGCCGCCGCAAGCGATGGCGAAGAAATGGCCCTACCGGTACTCACCAACCGCCAACTGGTAACCGAAAGCTTTCCGCTAAACCTGCGCAATACCAACGAAAAGACCTTTTTGTGGCAGCGCTTAAACACCCTTAACCCGGCCGGCAACGCCAATACTTCCATTAAAAACCATGCGCTAACCGTTGAATTTACCAGCAACCCAGCCTGGTATGCGGTGCAGGCCTTGCCCTACCTTATGGAATACCCGCACGACTGTGCCGAACAAACCTGGAGCCGATTTTATGCCAACGCCCTGGCCAGCCATATTGCCCTAAGCACGCCACGCATTGCAGCCGTGTTTAGCCAATGGAAAAATAGCCAACCCGAGGCCTTGATGAGCAACCTGCAGAAAAATCAGGAACTGAAAGCGGTGCTGCTGGAGGAAAGCCCTTGGGTGCTGGATGGGCAAAGCGAGGCCCAGCAAAAACAAAACATCGGACTGCTGTTTGACATGGTACGCATGGGCAAGGAAGCCGAGAAAGCCCTGCGTCAACTGGCTGAGATGCAAAGCAGCAACGATGTTTTGTTTTTGCTGG
>RDXD01000276.1 GCA_004292575.1 Bacteroidota bacterium | reverse complement strand
AAAAAATACAATGTGGTGGTGGATGCGGAGAGCGCCTACGAAATACTAACGGCTAAAATGGAGGAAGCGGAGGCCAAGGCGGAAACAGCAGCCGAGGTGAAGGCGGAGGCCAAGGCGAAGGACGAACCAAGTATGATGGAGCAGGTGCTGGATAACAGCGTGGTGAAAAGTGTGATGCGTACGGCTGCCAACACCATTACCCGATCGCTACTGGGTGCGCTGGGCCTGGGCGGCCGCAGCAGTAAGAAAAAGTGGTTTTAACGCAACCTACAATGTTTGCAGATGTATTTTTTAATCTAAATTCAACGATTTTATGAAAGTGTTGATCCTTGTTCTTTCTAATTTAATGTTGGTAGCTGCTGCATGGGGCCAGACCAAACCCGCCGCCGATAGCACCCAAGACTCAAATAAAATATTCACAAAAGTGGATGTGCCTGCCGAATTTCCCGGGGGTATAGAAGGCTGGAAAAGTCACCTGGAAAGCAACTTGAAATACCCCAAAAAGGCACAGCGCAAGGATATACAGGGATTGGTAAAAGTGAGCTTTCTTGTGGACAGAACTGGTGCCATAAGCGAGGTGATGGCGATGAATGACCCCGGTGGCGGCTTGGCCGAAGAAGCCGTTAGAGTGATTAAAGAAGGCCCAAAATGGAAGCCAGCAACACAAAATGGAAAAAAGGTCATCTATCGCCATATCCAGGCCATTACGTTTGTGTTAGAGTAGCGCTGCAAGGGCAGCCATTGAGCAGCCGCAATTGATGGCTGCCAACACTTTTTATTTTTTTGGCCCCGCCCAACCGGAATACCGCTTTTGCTTACTTTTTATTACCGGCTCCGTTCGAATTGCTGGCGTGCTAGCTCTGTGGGATACACCGCGTTTGTCTTGAGCAGTAGGCGGTTTGGTGCCATGGTGGGTTTAGCCGTTTGTGCCTACCGTGGTTAGGCAGAAAAAGCCGCTTTCGTTTGCGCCGCATCTTTTGGTGGCTAGTGCGCTGGCCCTATTTTTTTTGTAAAACAACCTTGCCTGCGTGGCTGTAGGTTATTTTTTCTTCGTCTAGCAGGTATTGCAGCAGTTGATCGAGCTGGGCAGCGCTGCAAGCCAAGTGCCGCTGTAGTTGGGCGGGAACCACAGGCTGTGCCGCAAGAGCCAAGGCGCGGGTAGCCATCTCTTCTAACTGCTGTGTGGTAAGGGGCGGTATCTTGTGTTTGCTCAGGCACACATCGCAAATGCCACAGGGCTGTATTTCGGAGGTATCGGCAAAGTATCGGCGCAGCACTACGCTGCGGCATGCGCTGGCGTTGGTGGCATACTGCGCCATTTGCGCCACCCGCCAGGTATATTGCTTTTGCCGCTCGTTGTATAGTTTTTGGTCGAGCACAAGCTCATTTTCGGGCACACGGTGGTACAAAAAAAACAATTGGGGCGTTTCTTTTTTGGGTGCATACTCCACCATTCCCTGCTGGGCCAGTTGTTTTAAGCCGGCCACCACCGCCGCCTCGGGCTGCTTTAGCACGCCGGCCAATACTTTTTCGCTAATGCTTACG
>RDXD01000140.1 GCA_004292575.1 Bacteroidota bacterium | reverse complement strand
ACGCCAACGCCAATCCAACCGATGCCTTTAGAGCCGAAACCGAGCAATGGCTGCGGCAAACCGTAAGACAAGCCTACTCTATTTTGCACCATTGGGCCGCCATACGGCCAGCCACCATTGACCGCCGCCCACTGGTGGGCATGCACCCTACCCTGCCCCGCGTGGGCATACTTAACGGCATGGGTACAAAGGGGGTAAGCTTAGCGCCTTTTTTTGGTAAACAACTGGCACAACACTTGCTCGATGGAGCGTCCATAATGCCCGATGCCGATATACAGCGCTTTGAACGAATTTTGAAAACAACATGGTGATAGCAACGGCGTACACTTAAACCGCTGAAAGTGCTATTATTGCAAAAACTGATGCCATGCCCCCACCCGATGCACCTGTGTACGCCATACCCATGCGCTACCGCATGATGGAAAATTTACATATCGTATTTTGGCTATTTAAAGATTTGGCTTGGTGTATGGGCTGGAAAGTATTTGCGGTAATTATGGTGATACCAACGCTAGCCATTGCCATAATGGTAGCCTACCGCACCCGGCACATTGTAAGCGAACTGTGCCACAATTTGGCAGTGGCGGTGTGGATAGCTGCCAACAGTTATTGGATGAGCACGGAATTTTTAGGCATTGACAGCAAAGAGATTGGTGGCGGCTACACGTACAAGCACTTGGCAGTAATACCGTTTGCCATGGGCATACTGGTGCTGGCCTACTACTACCTTTGGTACAAGCCCCGCCAAAAGGCCGCCACTACCGCTTCGGAATGATGGGGCAAAGTTTTGTTAAAATAAATTTGGTCATTCGGTTCAAACACCTTTACTTGCGCCCACAAATTACAAAACTCAGCGTTTTATAATTTGCTTAAAAGAAACGATTGCTTGCCTTGCTTTTAGTTTAAAAACCGGAAGTGTCTATCACTCCCGGTTTTTTTTTGCCCGTTTGTTACGGTATAAACATGACCTTTTTGAGGGTATTGTTGCCCCAGAAAACAGGAAAATACATCATTTCTACCCTTGTGGGATTTATGGTAAAACTACCGGCAAGCTTGGCCCTTAGCGGAATTGTGAACTCATGGCTACCAGCAGTTAGATTTTCTACATAGATAACCACCTTGTCTTTAAGATATTGAAGGTATTGGGCAGGGCTATTGGGCTTGCCGTTGTACACCGCCCCGGCTGGTATGGGTATGGTTATTTGCACAAACTCGGCTTGCTTTTTTGCATTTATGGTAACAGTTAAATTAAAGGATTCACCGATTTTTATAACGGGCAATGCCGTGTCTATGGCCGGTTGGGTTGTTGGCTTTAGTGCCGTATGTACCGCAAACAAGCTGTCGTGGCGAGTGGGCTGCTGGTTCCACCAATGCTGGGCTAGCCCCAGGTAAACTATACCGGGACCCGTTTTGCGCAGCACCAAATTGCCTGCCGGGGTTTGCCCCGCCGCCGGAAAGGCCGACACCGCCATTCCATTTACAAAAAGCTGGGTGACGGCGCTTGCTCCACCATTAGCCTTGGCCAATAGATCTGGGTTTTGCTGGAGTAATACAGCAGCCACTTCGGCCTGTTCTACCGTGTTGGCATAATACGGCCCCGTTTTGGCGCGCAGCAAATAGCGGTGTAGTTCGGGGAGGTGGGAACGTTTTGCGCTATCTGCTGCCAACACCCGGCACGCCAGCACCATGGTGCTTTTAGTGTTTTTGTACCAGTGCCAGCTCTCAGTCCCCCAATAGAGTTCGCCGGTAATTGTTTCGTTTCGCCGTTGCCAAAGGCTGCCAAGCTGCTGCTGATACGGCAATCCAACATTTTGTAAAATGCGCACCATTTGCCATTGCAAATGCACGCTTAAGCTATCAAAAGGAATGCTATCTAGCGCAAACTGATACGGATACACATGGCCGCCCTCGCTAAGGCAGTACAAGGCTTCCAGCTTTTGTGCAAGGGGTAAGTTGGGCAACTGATTTTGCAAAAACAAGTAGCCACTTCGGATGGACTTTTTTACCTCGGGCAGGCTATCGGCCTGGCGCAGCGCCTGCAACACCTTTGTGGTGATGTACACTTGGGCATTACCCGTCTCCCACCAGCTCCAGGCACCATTAGCCAACTGGTATTGCAGCAAACGGTCTTGCAACCGCCGAATGTTTGGCTGGTAATTAAAGGGCTGATTTGTGGCTTTTTTTATTTGTTTCAGCATCAGCAATCCCCACATTTTATTGGCGGTTTGCTCCATACAGGCCTGTGGATAATTGCGCAATGCATCCAGTTCTTTTTCAATTACTTGCAGCAAGTTGTTTTCGGCGTACCACTTCAAAGGCAGGCTAGGCTGGGGTGGCAAATAAGTAAAGCTGGTGTCAGCTTGCAGGGCAAAAAACTGTCCGGCAGTTTCCTGCATACCTGTAGCCAGCACCGGCACCGTGCGTTCCTCACCATCGGCACTGCCCTTGGCAGGTGTAACCATATATTTTAGCCGCAGTGTATCGGGCTGCGCTATGGCGGCGTACACCAGTGTATCAACCACCACACCATTTGCCGCCAAGGTGGTACTTTGGGTTTTGCTCGTTGTGCCCAACTTAAAACTGGTATTTACGGGTTTGGCTTCGCTGCCGTAATTAACCGCACGGCCTACAAATGCAATGGTATCGCCCTGCAGCACAAAAGCTGGAACGGATAGCAAACCCTGCAAGCTTCTAAATGCGCGGGTCATGGCAAAAGCACTACCGTATTTCCCGTTGCGTACGGCAGCGTACACCATGTGCTGCCAGCTGGTAAGGTTTTGCGGATAGGTGATGGGCACAGTGGCTTCGCCCTGCCGGTTGGTGAAAACGTTAGGCTGCCAATAGGCATAGTCGTTAAACTGTGTACGCAGCGCGGGTGCGGCCAATCGGCCAGTGGAAATCAGTATCACCCCATTGCTGCCCCGGCTGCCGTATATGCCCGTAGCCACGTTACCCTTTAAAACGGTCATTTCCATTTGGTTGGGGTCTAAACCTGCCGGCAGCTCATTCATGGGTACGCCATCCACCACATAGAGAGGCCCAACATCATTGCCCAAGGAACTCATCCCTCGTATTCTAATGTTCGCGTCACCTGCTGCGCCCGTTACCGATACGCCGGCCACTTTGCCCTGTAGCATTTGGTCTATTGATTTGCCGGCTATGTTAGCAACCGAACCGGTAATATCTCGCTTGCTGGTTGTACCGTAACCCACCACCACCACTTCGTTTAATGCCAGATTGCTCACTTTTAGCGCCAGGTTTTTGGTCACTTCGCCCAGCGGCTCTACTTGTACTATGGTTTCCAGCACCTGATAGCCCACACACGAAACCACCATGGTGTAGCGCCCACCAGCCACTTTGGGCATGGCATAGTAACCTTGGGCATCTGAAACGGTGCCGGTAGTGCTATTCTTGAACAAAATGCTAGCACCAGAAAGCGCATCGCCACTTACAGCATCGGTTATGCGGCCCACAATGCTGGCTGCACCGGTGCTAATGGACACTGGGTTAAGCAGGATGGGTGCAACGGGTTTGGCTTTGGCAGCTGCCGCTTCGTCTTTTAAACGTTGACGCTCCGCTTGGGCAGCAAACAGCGCATTTACAGCAGGGTGGTTTTGCTTAAAGCCACCAGGGCGCAGCCGCTTGCAGTTGAGGCCATTTGTGGCCATGTTAAATGGCTCGGAAAGCCAGCCACTGTTTTGCTTGTCTAATAACAACACCCGGTAAACACCCGGCGGAACATCATGCAGCATTTGCGGCTTGTCCTCGAAAATCAAAGCTGGTTTATTTGCCGCCGCATCAGCAGGCAACAGCACGGTATAGCTAATGGCACTATCGGTTACTAACAGTAAATTTAACGTGCAGTTCTCTGGTTGTGTACGCCAGTTTTTCGGGGTCGCCTTTAGGCGCTCCATTCTTGCGGTCCAAACAGATGGGCGCAGCGGCGGGGGCAGCAGCTCACGATTTGTAGTGTCGGCAAAGCTGGGTTGCAAGCTGTAGTTTCTCAGTTTTTCTACTGAGGCTAAAAACGGCTTTTTTTCGAGACGGGTAAGCTTTTGGCTTAGGCGGTAGCGGTAGCCGGGCTCAAATGGAAAGGCAAAATCCAAGGTGTTATCTTTCCAAACGTTGATGGGGAAACCGGCCTCAAAAGGCCCTGCAATCCAAGTATCGTTGCCATTGGGGATGCGGGCTTGTATTTGGCTGCTCCAAATAGAACTGCCGCCTACGGTGCCATCGCCTTCAATAGAAACAAAATACCGGGCCAATAATTCCTTTTCGCTTTGCCTTAGGGTGTCGGGCCTAGCAAGTACGCTTATGTTGCCATTTTTGGTGGCACTATCTAGGTTAATAAAAATGTTGTGCTTAAAATGCGGTTGCAGATAAATGCTATCGACAGTAATTTCGGCTTTTAGGGTGCGGATGCCAATTTTTGCAAACCCCGGCACGGTGGCATAGGCCTTGTCTTGCAGGGCATTGCACCAAGCATGTGCCACTGGTTTTTGGTTGATGTACGTAATAAAAATAGGTACAAACCTGCCCTTTTCTATGGCATAGACCGATACTTCTGGGAATACCGTTCCAATTTTAAACTTACTCACCTGTAGCGGCAATGGACTAACCAGCCAGCGGTAATACATCATACTATCAAGGCCAAGCAAACGGCTTGCAGTCATGTATTTTTCGGCTGTAACAGTTGATTCTACCTCCAACTCTTCAAGCGTTGAAGTATAGGGAGCGGGGGACTTTTTTTGTTTTTTGAAGCGCTGGTAATAAGGTAAACTGGGATACTGAAAACTCTTTTTGAGTTGTATATTTTGCGCCACAGCCGTAAGATTAGCATTGGGCACGGGGCGCCCTTTGTAATCGGTAACCTTAATTTTTAAGCTGTCTTTGCCGCCGGGCTCTACCACTGGTGCTGCCGCAGCAGTTACTTTAAGTTGGCTGTAAAAAATGGCCATCGATTGGGTGGTGCTTTTTTCATCGCCGTCATTATCAAAATATGTGGCTTTGGCCGTAAACAGCTGTTTGGCAGCCGCTTTGTGCCGCCACAAGAGCGATTGCTCTGTGGTTTTGCCCGACCAAATGAGTTTTGTACCCTCCGTAACGGTGAGCCAAACCGGCAACTGTTGGGGATTGTTGCACTCAAAGCCCACACTGTCGGCTGTGCTGCTGGCGTAAAGGCTAACGGTGTTAGCTTGGCTCAGACTGTATTCGTCATTAAGGATGGTTTTGCCTTCGCCGTTTAGCACATCTACATCCACACCAGTAGCCAACGTGTGCAATGCCAGCTGCATAGGCAAATCAACCAGGGTATCGGTATCTAGCCAGTTGCCAAACTGATTTATATTGGCTTTAGCAGGCACGCTTTTTCCATCTTCCAACATTTGAATGGTAAGTACTGGGCCATTGCGGGTAAAATTTATGCGCCGTTGCTTAAAAAAATATGCCACGTTGGTTTCGGCTTCGGCCACTTCTTGCACGGCATTTTTTAGTGTGGCCACTATGTGCAAATCAATGTTGGCCTTGGGAAAATACTGGGCAGGCAACCACACCACGTTGGTATCGTTGGGCAGCAGGGCAAGCTCTTTTCTCCACAAGGTATCGGCCACAAAAACCGAATCGGGGAAAAACTGGTTTACCTGTTTGGCAAGAACAACAATAGAAAGTTTACCCTCGGTAAGCGCCACGCCGTTGGGGTCTTTGGCTTGCACAAAAAGGGCCAAGCTGTCGGACCAAAGCAACTGGTTGGACGCCGCATTTATGGTAAACGCCGAAATATCGGGCAAGGTGTATGCTTCTGTTGAAAAGCTGGAAGAAAAAAGGTTCAACTTTTTTGGGCCTTTCATTTCCAGGGTGTACTTGGTGTCCATGGGCAGGCTATCGGGCAGTGGCCAGCTGCGGGCAAAACTGCCCCGCGTTTGGGCTTCAAGTGTTCCCAGCGGCACTTTTTTATAACTCCCATTTTTGCTATAGCTTATGGTTACCGTTTGTTTTTTTCTAATGGGTTTACCTTTAGGTGTAGTAAGCCAAGCTTTAAACTTTAGCGTGTCCTGCTCTTTATAAAGCGGCTTATTAAAAACTACAAACCCACGGTATCGTTGCCGGGCAGCAGGTTTATATCTACCATAATTATTGTACCTGTGGGTGAACAAATTGGCTATTTTTCTGGCCCACATTCGGCATTGCTTTACCAAGGGCCTATCGGCAAACCTTTTTGGAGCATTTCGGTAGTTATCATTTTCCAAGGTAAGCGCCATCAACAAGGTATCGGCGGTGGTGCGTGCCACCAAAAGCAAATCAACCTCGTCGTCGTAATTTACTTTTTTGGCAGGAAGCAAGTAACCCCCAAGTGCAGACTGCCAGCGGGCCTTTTTGCCAGCCAGAGTTACATCGGCATTGGTAACCAAACGCCCATCGGCGTGGTACAGCAATAGCAGTTTACGGTTGTTGATGTCAATAATTTCAGGAACCAGTTGGCTAACATTGCTGGTATAAGCATTTAATGATTCGGATTTACTGCTTACCCATACGTAATGACCATTGGCCAAATTGAACGTGCGGATGCTATCGGGGGCAAACCAATAGGGTGCCTGTGTTTGCAAGTAATCGAAATTGACATCCCCTTTTTTGTGCCATGCCAATACCGAATCGGCGGAAACCCGATACGCCGCCCTATACCAGCTTTGGGTGCGCAAGCTTTTGAGTTGCTGGTGTTCAACCAATTGGCCCCTACTGCCAAATGCAAAGCCCAAAAAAACGAACCACAAAAAAGCAGGTTTACAAAAACGCATGGCAGGACAAAGGATACTAAAGGATGGCGATACTGATGCTTCTACAATAGTAAGGCAATTGTAACAAAAAAAAGCTGCATATAAAGGATGCCATCCTGTTTTGGTTATCAACTGCAGGTGAGTTTTGCCTGCCACGCATCGACGGTAGCGCAAGGCCAAACTGCAAAAGTCCATGGTATAGATGCCCCAATTAAAGCAATAACAAACGCCACCAAAACCCCGCCAGCCAAACCGAAATTTGCAGCGGTAGCTGGCCGGCACTTTGCGGCAGGCCAGAGGCTGTTTTTTTCCCGTACCGCCTCGCCATTAGAGCAGTTTG
>RDXD01000139.1 GCA_004292575.1 Bacteroidota bacterium | reverse complement strand
TTGCCCGGGTTTAGGCCCCCACCCGAATTTTTAGGCCAGTTTCTACAGCCCTTGATTTTTTTGTTTCTTTTTTTATCAAGAAAAAAAGAAAAAAAACGCTGAGATGTGTTGATGTGTTGATGTTCTGATGTTTTGATTTTCTCCAATACCACACACTACCAATAACCCACAAACAAACAAACCAAAAAAACCACCAGCCAGCCTGCCCAACTCCGCGTCAGGGGGCCAAGCCGGGGAAATGACTGATGTCTGATGTTCGCCAACACCAAAAACCACCAGTAACCCACATACCAACAAGCCAAAAAACTGGTCAGCCGGACTGCACAACTCCGTGTAAGGAGACCAACAGTGGAAATGTCAGATGTCGTATTTGTTACATCGCACATCTCACATCAAACTTCCTCACACCTGACTTTCGCTGGTTTCTACAGCCCGTGATTTTTCTTTTTTATCAGGAAAAAAGAGCTGGGAATTGCGGATTTCTAGCATCTGAAATCCCACATCAGACATCCCACATCCCAGATCGTACATCCGACATCTTCCATGGCCATCGTTTAAGGCCCGTCTAACGCGAGTGGGCGTTACCATTGCTCTTGGCCTCAACCTCGACCTTATCCTTATCCTCAACCTCGACCTTATCCTCAACCTCAACCCCAATCTCGACCTTTTCCTTATCCTCAACCTTTTCCTTATCCTCGACCTTAACCTCAACCTCAACCTTAACCTTATCCTCAACCTCTTCCTCCCCCTCCCCTAAGCCTCAGCCCGCAAATCGTGGCCGGTTAGCTGAATAAAAACATCTTCGAGATTGGCCTGTTTTACCGTTTTTGGTTTTTGAAACCCCGATGACACCAGTTTGTCGATGAGGCCATCGGGTGTATCGATGGCCACAATGCGGCCGCTATCAATGATGGCCACGCGGTCGCAAAGCACTTCGGCTTCATCCATATAGTGGGTGGTAATGATGACGGTGGTACCGCTTTGGCGGATATTTTTGATGAGCTCCCACAGATTACGGCGGGCCTGCGGGTCGAGGCCGGTGGTGGGCTCGTCGAGGAAAATGATTTTGGGCTGGTTTATAAAGGTGGTGGCAATGCTAAACCGTTGCTTTTGGCCGCCGCTCAGGGCCTTGTATTTGGCTTTGGCTTTGTCGCGCAGGTTTACCATATCCAGCAGTTTGCCGGCATCGGTTTTGCGGTTGTAGAGTCCGCTAAACATTTCAATAAGCTCGGTCAGGTTGAGGCCGGGGTAAAAGCCGCTGGTTTGCAACTGTACGCCAATAATTTTTTTTATGCTGTTGGGGTCTTTGTCCAAATCGAAGCCATCAACCACAACGGTGCCACTGGTTTTGGTGCGGAGGGTTTCAATAATTTCTAGGGTGGTGCTTTTGCCGGCACCATTAGGACCCAGCAACCCAAAAATTTCCCCCTGCTCCACCTCAAAGCTAATGCCCTTTACGGCTTCAAATTTATCGTAGTGCTTTACTAAGTTTTGTACCGAAATAATAACCGACATATTGCTACAATCTAAAGTGATGGGTTGGTGCGCTAAGGGCAATTTTACCGACGCATGCCGCTACCGGGCGCGCCCAAAAAACTAATCAGGCCGCAAACCTAACGGATTTGCCGACACAGGCCTCGGTGGTTAACACAAACCTACTTGGTCGCCATGCACGCGGCCAGCTCGTGCATCATGGCTTTGCTGCCAATAAACAGGGGGCTGCGCTGGTGCAGCTCCGTGGGCGCAACATCCAAAATGTTTTGAATACCGTTGGTGGCCATGCCGCCGGCTTTTTCCACTATAAACGCTAGGGGGTTGCACTCGTACAACAGGCGCAGTTTGCCAAGCGGGCGGCTGCTGGTGCCAGGGTACATAAAAATGCCCCCCTTTATCAGGTTTCGGTGCACATCGGATACCATGCTGCCAATGTAGCGCTGTGTGTAGGGGCCACCTTCGGCCTTGGTTTTGCGCTCGCAAAGCCGTAGGTAATGCTGCACGCCCGGGCTATAGTGCGGTAGGTTGCCATAGTTGGCACTGTAGAACTTGCCGGCATCGGGGCACTTTATGTTGGGGTGACTAAGGCAAAACTCGCCAATTAGTGGATCAAGCGTAAAGCCATTAACGCCCCGGCGGGTGGCATACACCAGCATGGTGCTGCTGCCATAAATTACGTAGCCTGCTGCAATTTGCTGGTTGCCCATCTGTAAAAAGTCGGCTTCTACAGCAGGTGTTCCTAGGGGCGAAACTCGCCGATACACGCTAAATATGGTGCCAATGCTCACATTTACATCAATATTGCCACTGCCATCCAGCGGATCCATCAGCAGTACATATTTGCTGTTGTTGCTCAGCCTGTCGTCAAATACCACAATGTCGTCGTTTTCTTCGCTGCCTACACCAGCGCAGTAAATGCTGTGGTTTAGTAGGTCGATAAGCGTATTGTTGGCAAAATCGTCCAGCTTTTGCACTTCTTCGCCCTGCACATTTTCGGTACCCAATGCACCCAGTATTTCCACCAGCCCGGCCCGGTTTACCTCGGCATTAATCCGCTTGCAAGCCAAGCCTATGCTCCTCAAAAGGCCACTGAGTTCGCCAGTGGCCTGGGGGTAGTTTCGTAAATCCTGGATGGTGAACTCATCCAGCGTCATTAGTGTTATCGACCGATCCATACGCATGCAATATTGGGCAAGATAGCGCCAACACCCTGTACGGGCATCAGCCCCTGGCGTACTAATTTTATGCATAGGGTTTTATAGGTTGCTCGGGCATTTGCAGATGGGTGTGGCGGCGCCGCTGCACTACGGAGTGGTGGCGTTGTACATGGGCTGGCGCCACATTTGTAACTACATTTGCTGCGCACCCCGTATTGTGGTAGCTTTTTCTTATAACAGGTTCAAATGCAAGTATTTAAGTTTGGTGGCGCCAGTATAAACACCGTAGAACGCATCAATAATGTTGCGCAAATAGTGCAAAATGCAGCCCGGCAAGGGCCGCTAATGGTGGTAATAAGTGCCATGGGCAAAACCACCAACGGGCTCGAAAAGGTGGTAGAGGCTTTTTTTGCCCATCGGCAGGAAGATGCCCTGCGGCTTTTTGAGCAAGTAAAAAATCAACACCTTACGCTGGCCAAATACTTGCTGGTGGTGCAATACCACGCCTGCTTAGAGCGGTTTGCCGATTTTTTTACCGAAGCAGAGTGGCTGCTCCACGACAAACCAGTACGCGAATACGACTACTATTACGACCAAATAGTTTGCATAGGCGAGCTGCTAAGCACCACGCTGGTACACCATGTGCTGCTCGAGCAGAAGCAAGCGGCTGCCTGGCTTGATGTTCGCGATTTGTTTAGAACCGACAACAACTTTAGAGAGGCCAACCTAGAGTGGGCCACCACGGCCGCCGCCGTGGAAAAGGCGGTAAAGCCGCTGCTGTTGCAAAATCTTACCGTAGTAACCCAGGGCTTTATTGGTGCCACAGCCGACAATGAAAGCACCACTTTGGGCCGCGAGGGCAGCGATTTTAGCGCGGCAATTTTTGCCAATATGCTGGATGCCCAAAGCCAAACCATTTGGAAAGATGTACCCAGTGTAATGAATGCCGATCCCCGCCTGTTTACCGATGCGGTGGCCATGCCTACACTCAGCTACGCCGAAATTATTGAAATGGCGTACTACGGCGCACAGGTTATTCACCCCAAAACCATAAAACCGTTGTTCGAAAAGCGCATTCCGCTGATGGTAAAGTGCTTTTTAGACCCCCAGCTGCCCGGCACCTACATTGGCCCCGCGGCAGTAAAGCACCTGCCACCGGTGTTTATTGTAAAAAGCAACCAGGCCATGCTACAGTTTAGCAGCCGCAATTATAGCTTTGTGGGCGAGCAGGCGGTTGGGCAGCTCTATCAGTTGTTTGAAACCCTGCACATTAGGCCCAACCTTACTCAAAACGGTGCCATTAGTTTCACTGCCATTTTTGATGATAAGCCTGAAAAGCTGGAACAGCTGGCACAAGCTGCGGCGGCCCACTTTGATGTGCAACTGCAAAAGGGTTTGCAACTGCTTACCATTAGGCACTACAACGCCGAGGCCATAGCGCGGCTAATGGAGGGCAAAACCATGGTGCTAGAGCAAAAAACAGCTACCACCATACAGGCCGTGTGCTTGGATGCCGGTGCCGTTTAGTCATCAACTACTTTTTTGCCGTAGGCGGGCGTAGCGCGAAAAGTAAACTACGCTAAAGCCCGCAAAAATAACTATGCGCAAGAAATTCCTAAGTCCGGGCGACTTTCCCGCTGCTTTCAACTGGCCCACTTCTACCAATTGCAAAATCAATAATACGCTTGCCAGCAGCGCCCAAAACAGTGGGTGTTTCACCACAAAAACAAGCTTTGAAAATATTGTTTTTATCATAGCACAGTTATTGCTCGTACTCGTCGGTTGGCGGGGGTTTGGGTGCCGCCTTAGGCCGGGCATCTACCATAATGGTTTGCAACAATTTCATGGGCACAGGCAAATCGGGGCGCAAAGCGGGGCTCCATTTGGGCATGGCCTCAAAGCGCTCTATAATTAGATTGTTCATTTCATTGTTGGCGTTAGATGCCACGGTGGTATTCACCACATTGCCGCCTTTATCTATTACAAAATCCACTTGAATAAATAAGCGTGTTTTATCGTCGGGCATAAACTCTGCCAAGTCGTTGGCCAACCCATCAATAAAGGCTTGAAACGCCGATAAACCACCCGGAAACACAGGCTGTTTGTACACCGAACTAAAAAACTCACCATCGGCAATTTTCAGTGTTTTGGTGGCACGCTTACGGGGTTCGGTGTTTTCTTTAAACGTGGGTGGTGGCGGCGGTTTTATGGGAATGCTGTAGGGCTGCGCCATCATGTAGTCGCCTTTTTTGCCAATTAAGATGATGGGTAAATTGCGCTTTTCATTAAAGTAGTAATACACCTTTTCTAGGGTTTGGGCCGTTTGCCTGTACTCGGGGTTTTGGTCTAAATATTTCTCTAGCTTTTCTTTGCTGGCCAATTGATTAAATTTAATGGGAAAAACATGAATGGGAATAAAATCCTGCCCTTGGTGTTTTACCGTTGACGCCAGCACATACAGTTCTTTTATGGGCTCATCGGTAAGGGGGATGCAGCCCACTGTAACGCAGCTGCCGTGGATGTAAATATCGCTGCCGGGGCGTAGGCTGTCGGATCTTACGCGGTCGCTAGCATTGGGGTAGCTTACACCCAAGGCCAGCGTATATTGGCTATTGGGTTTAAACTCGTTAAGGTAGTAGCATCCTTCGGGTACTTGATAATCGCCCTCAAAACGCTTGGGTCCAAGGCTGCCTGCCAGCGCACAAACCTTATACGATTTAAACAGCTTGAATTTTTCTTTGGCATCCTGCTTCACCCAAACTTCTAGCTGGCTATCGTGCTTAAAGCTGCGGATGTACATGTACTTGGCCGGCCACGCCAAGCCCTTGGCTTCAAATGCTTCCTTCAGCAACATCTCCTTGTTCTCAAAGGCTTCGCTAACTCGCCTAAACGATTTTTGAAAACTGAGGAAGTCGGAATGCTGTGGCGGCTGCGCCGTCAATGCCATGGCCAAACAAAGGCCCATCAATACCAAACAAATCTTCATAATTCAACTTTACATCGTACCAAACTATCCAACGCCGAAGGTAAAATTACAGTATGCACCGCAATTTTTTAACGCCATGTTTGTACACACGCCTGCGGTTGCTGCCCAGCTTCTGCTCCGGCTTAAAGGTTTCCGCGGGCCTCCTGCTCGCGTTCAATGGCTTCAAAAAGCGCTTTAAAGTTGCCTTTTCCAAAGCTTTGCGCACCCTTGCGCTGTATTATTTCGAAGAAAAGCGTGGGTCTGTCTTGCACCGGCTTGGTAAAAATTTGAAGCAGGTACCCTTCGTGGTCGCGATCTACCAAAATGCCAAGGGCTTTCAGGGGTTCCAGGTCTTCATCTATTTTCCCCACCCGAGCCAGCAAATCATCGTAATAGGTGGTGGGTACCTGCAGAAACTGTACGCCGCGGCTGCGCAAATCGGTTACGGTACGCACAATATCGGCCGTAGCAAGTGCCACATGCTGCACGCCTTCGCCACCCCAAAACTCCAAGTATTCTTCTACCTGGCTCTTCTTTTTTCCTTCGGCGGGTTCGTTTATCGGAAACTTTACATACCCATTGCCATTGCTCATTACCTTACTCATCAAGGCGCTGTATTCGGTGCTAATGTCATTATCGTCAAAGGTGAGAATGTTTCGAAAGCCCATCACCTCCTCGTAAAACGCCACCCATTTGTTCATTTGGTTCCAACCTACATTGCCCACGCAATGGTCAACATACAACAAACCGGTGGGCAGCGGGGCAAAATGGGGGTTGCTCCACGCCCTAAAACCGGGCATAAACACACCCGTGTAGTTTTTGCGCTCCACAAACAAATGCACGGTTTCGCCGTAAGTACAAATTCCGCTTAGCACCACTTCGCCATTTGCATCGGTAAGGTGCTGCGGTGCCAGGTACGACGTAGCGCCGCGGGTGGTGGTTTGTTGCCAGGCATCTTCGGCGTCGCTCACCGCCAGGGCCAGCACCTTTACGCCATCGGCGTGCGCAGCCACATGCTCGGCAATGTAGCCGGTAGGTTGCAGTGGGGTGGTTAGCACAAAGGTGAGCTTCTGTTGCCGAACCACATAGCTGGCGCGGTCTTTTACGCCGGTTTCGGGGCCAGCATAAGCCAAGGCCTGAAAGCCAAAAGCCGTCATGTAAAAATGTGCGGCCTGCTTAGCGTTACCTACATAAAACTCAACATAATCGGTGCCGAGCAGCGGTAAAAAATCGGTTGCCGCTACAGCATCATTGGTGGTAGTGGGCATTATAGAAGTGGACATAAAAAAGAAGTTTTAAAAAAATGAAGCGGGCAGCGCAAGTTGTAATGCGCATAACCCATTGACAATAATTGGTGTAAAAGCAGATAATGTACTACCGCTGCAATGTGCTGGGCTTCGACAGGCTCAGGGCGGCGCCTCAGCCCTTCGACAGGCTCAGGGCGGCGCCTCAGCCCTTCGACAGGCTCAGGGCGGCGCCTCAGCCCTTCGACAGGCTCAGGGCGGCGCCTCAACCCTTCGACAGGCTCAGGGCGGCGCCTATGCCAAGGCATCCATGGCCAATGCCGCCATCAGAAAAATGTATTGCTTTGACATTTGCATATTCAAAAGTAAGGACATTGGCCCATGTGCTGTGGTCATTATTGCAGCCGCAAGACTACACGGCGAGTTTCCGCTGAACAAGTTGGAAATACTGGGATAGTTTAAGCAAGGACTGCGATACCATTATGGCCAATTGCGCACAATAGGTATAGAACAACAGGCACCCGAGATGCTTTTTTCGTGCCCATGTTTGCAGCTATACGCTAACCACGCCCCTAAAACCCCTGGCACCATAGTAGGACTCAGCACCATTGTGGTACACAAACACCCTTCCAAAGCGGAAATCGCCAAAAATGGCCCCGCCAAGTTTTCGAATGTCGGACGGGGTTTTGAGCCAACTGGATGTTTTAGCATCTACAGGTTCAAGTGCTTGCAAAACGCGGTACTCCGCTTCCGACAGCAGTTCTATGCCCATGGCAGCCGCCATATCTACGGCACTGTTGTTGGGCTTAAAAGCTTTGCGTGCGTCCAAGGCTGCACGGTCGTAGCACAGGCTTCGGCGTCCCTTTGGCGTTTCGGGTGCGCAGTCATAAAAGAAGTAGGCGCCAGTGGCCGCTTCCATCCCTACCACATCAGGTTCCCCACCGGTAGTTTCCATTTGATAGAGCGTCCACAATTTACCGGGTTGGCTTACCAACTTTTCGGCTACTGCGGCCCACGAAAGCCCCTTGTGGCGGTGCATGCATTGCGCAAAACGGCTTTGCAGCGCTTGCATCAACTCGTTTTGTTGGCCGGTCGATAACACCGTTTCTGGCATCAATGCCATAATAATCAATGGTTTGGGCTTTCAATCTAAGAAAAAGCTTTCAATGCTGTGCTGCAATTGTAAAGTGTGAAAATACGCAGTTGCTTGAATGGCTGTATAGAAAAAAGGTTTGCATCCGGAGCGGGACACAAACCTTTTTATGGCTATAGAACAAGAGAAGCAGTGCCCTACTTAACTGGCTTAAGCTGGCGGTAAGTACCCCGCCAAATACGCTTGCCTTGCAAGGCCCGCACGCCGTACATGATGCCCACAAAAATGAAAAATAGTGGCCCTGTGAATCCTAGCAGCGCAATAAACTTAGTGCCATAAAACTTCTCCATTGGTCTTCTTA
>RDXD01000275.1 GCA_004292575.1 Bacteroidota bacterium | reverse complement strand
GTTTTGGCTTGCTGTTCTTCTTGCGGGGCATCACGGGATTTTGCGCTGTTAAGGCGATGAAGTCGGCTCAAAAGGCTTGACCCGTCCCGGTTTCTTTGACTTACCAAAGCGATATTATTGATAAGCACAGAGGAAAAAAAAGAGGGCACAAACATGAGTCATCCCGAATTTTGAGCCAAGCAAAAAAAGAGGCAAAGGGATAGGGCTGATCTGAGTCTGTAGAGCGGTATCGAAGCATTTCGGTACCGCTCTCCTGTTCTATGGCACCATCGGCGAATGATGATCATAGCGGCAGCTTTCCAATTTCGGATTAAGAGTAACAAAAAATCATAGACTAAAGCGACGATAGCGAGGAGCTTAAGCCTGTTTTCCCAGAACCACAATCGAGGAGATTCCATAGCCAGTTCTGATTTTCCAAAACGGAAAGCCTGCTCAATGTCCCAGCGTTGAAAGTAGCTGAAGCAGATTTCCCAGGCCTGTGCTTGATTTTGAACGGGTAGGGAAGAGAGCAAATACATGGGGCTATTAAAGTTTTTTTTGTCGCGAACGATGACCAGAGTTAAGTCCTGCTGGGGGTGATCTGGATGTTGCACAAATGCCCAAGCGATACTGATGCGTTTGATTTTCTTGCGTTCTTTATCTTGGACTAATCGACTATACTGAGGCCGAAAGGATCTGGCTAAAAGGTGAGTTTTCTTTTCCCCTTTCAGGTGATGGACCAAGAGATGGTTCTTTTTCCAACGCAGGACAAAATCTTGTTCAAACTTAAAGAACCACTCAAGCATTTGGCTATTGGCGTAACCCCGATCCAGGATATGGAGTGCAGTTCGCCCAAGTTCTAGACTTATTTTTTTGAGCATGCGATAGATCAGATTGGTGCCCACTTCTTTAAATTTACCTCGGGTCGTCCACCAACTCATTTGACACACACTAGGCGTAGCGCCTAAAGCGGACAACATCACGGCCGTCCATTCAAAACCAGGAACGCAAATCCGACTCATGGGCGGGCGGTAAAAGCCTTTCTTCATTTTGGTCAAGCGCTTGCCCTTACTACTAAACACGCTACATAAACCCTCTGCAAACCAACTTTCTGGTTTTTCGATTCGACTATCATCCCATATCAACAAGGCTCGTTTTCCTGATTCCTGTAGTTCTCCGATCCGGGCTTTGCTTCGCTTAAACAGAAAATCATCAATTAAATCTGCTTTCCATTTTTTGCTTCGCAATAAGTTACTGATCCGTTTGGTACCCGCTGGCGAATGGTCAAAACCCTTGATATATCCCCCTAATTCACTCAATAATAAGCCCATCGACCGATTCCGAAAACTTAGGATCGTTACAAACAAATCGTAAAAAGTGCGAACTAGGCGTTTATCGATCAGCTCATCCAACTTTAGCTGGATCAGCCGCAGATAAATATCCGCTTGGCTAAGAATAAAAATTGATCCCTTTTGATTTTTTGTCCCTTTCTCTGTATTTTGCAATAATGTTTTATACATGACGCCTCCTGTTTTTTGGTGTGGTGAGATACCCAAATTTACAGGAGGTT
>RDXD01000274.1 GCA_004292575.1 Bacteroidota bacterium | reverse complement strand
GAGCCTCTCCGTAGCAAATTTTGTATTATTTTTGAGCACGCTTTGCAAGGCCGATCTTTAAACTGTTGCTCCGCAAGGAAGCACGGGCGCAATCCTGGTTGAGATGCTTGCCATTACTTCAGTGGAGGTATAGTCTGCATAAGATATATAACCCCGTTCAGAATATTTACTGCCAAAAGCACATCTCCAAAGCGTATTTATTGTTTTACCTTTAACTGTTTTTCTATGCAAGAACAAGAAGAATCACACCAAAGCATTGCCATGCAAGTGGTGCATCCCCATGCAGCCGGTATCGATGTAGGTAGCCGAAGCCATTGGGTGGCGGTAGGTCAAGAAGAAGGCGATATTCGAGAGTTTGGTGTCTTCAATGAACACCTGTTTGATCTGGTCCATTGGCTCAAAGAAAAGCAAGTAAAGACCGTAGCCTTGGAGAGCACGGGTACTTACTGGCAAAGCCTCTATGCGGTACTTATTGCCCATGGCTTTGAAGTGCTACTCTGCAATGGCAAGTTTACCAAAAACATCAAAGGCAAGAAGACCGACATCAAAGACTGCCAGTGGATACAGAAGCTGCACACATTGGGGCTATTGTCAAGCAGCTTCCTGCCCGATGGACAGACCGAGGAACTCCGCACCTATTGTCGTCACCGAGAGAACCTACTCCACAATGCCGCCTCCACCGCCAAGAAGATGCAGAAATACCTACGTTTGCTCAATCTCAGGCTCGATGTGGTGGTCAATGACATCTGTGGACTCACAGGGCTGCAAATCATCCGTGCAGTATGTGCCGGAGAGACCAACCCACAGAAACTAGCCGCCTTGCGTCATGGAAACTGTCACAAGAGCGAAAAAGAAATAGCCTCGGCCCTGCAAAGCAATGGCAGGAAAGACTATCTCTTTGCCCTCAAACAAGAACTGGAAGCCTACGACTTCCTGCAATCCAAGATAAAAACCTGCGATGCAGAGATTGCCCAAAAGCTAAAAGAAATCATCGATAAAGACCACAACAAAAGAGAACACCACATAGACACCAAGCCTCACAAGCGCATCAACAAAAACACCCCCGAAGGTATAGACCTCAACCTGAGGAGCTACCAGATGTTTGAGGGCAATGACCTACTAGCCATTGAGGGCATGAGCTTCTCTACCGTACTTTCACTGATGAGCGAAGTGGGAGTAGAAGGAATAAGAAAGTTCAAAACAGCCAAGCACTTTGCCTCCTGGCTCAGACTTGCACCCAACAATAAAATAAGTGGAGGAAAAGTATTGTCGAGTAAGATGCCCAAGGGCAGCAACCGACTCAAGATTGCCCTCAGATACGCAGCCAATGCGATAGGCAACCTGAAAGACTCCACCCCATTGAGAGACTTCTTCCAAAGAATAAGCTTTAGAAAAGGACGTACCTCTGCTATTAGTGCTACAGCTCGAAAACTTGCGGTGATTATTTGGAATATGATAGTGAAAAACCAGCCCTATGAAAACCCCGCAGGATATCTGTTTCTAGATGAAAAAAGAAAATTGGGACTAGTGAAAAGAATTCAAAAACAAAT
>RDXD01000273.1 GCA_004292575.1 Bacteroidota bacterium | reverse complement strand
CATTGGTCGCGGCGGCAATGGCGTTCATTTGGACGGTGTTAACCCGTGGTACCAGCACGCCCCTGTTGGTAGATACCACATCTAACTGCGCCGATGCGGCGGGGGTGGCAGTGCCAATGCCTACGTTTTGGGTAAATGCGGCTGCCGACAACAAGACCATGGCCACCAAAATAAAAGATGTTCTTAAAGCAGATACTTGTTGCATAAAAATTGATTGAATGTAAAAAAGATGTTGAAATAATTATTGGTGTACGATTAACCCTATACGACGCAGGGACACCTGTTTTACTTTTTTGGTGTTTGCGGGCTAAAGATAGTTTTATTGCAAAGACGGCGCACGAACTTAGTTTGAGCAGCCAAACGGCCCAAACAAAGCCGGCATTCGGGCTTTTAGTACAACGGATGGGTTGTTTATGGGCTTGTGTAAACCGTTTTACCCAGCGCCAATTTTAGCGATCCCGTCTTTTTTAGCTACAAATTATTTGCTTGCAGGCTACAGCCGCTAAAGGGGCGTGCAGCATTCGCACCCCGGCAACTGCCCGTCATTTTTTTCTTGCAATTAAATGTGTTAAAACCGATAAGCAAGTCGGGCTTGCTGGGTGCTGCCCGAAAACTCAAAATCGATGTAGCGAGAGAATTGCCCAAACAGGCTTTGAGACACATCGAACTGCCACTTATCTTTAAAAATAAACCCTGCTTTGCCGCTTAAATTAAGCCAAGTCCGCTCAAAAACAAAGTATGGACTTTCGGCGCGAGAGGATGCAACGAGGCTGCCAACAGAAATTTTTTCGGTAAAGAGCTGGTTCGAATACGAAGAAAAATTGAACCCAACCGACGGGCCTGCGTAAATGCGTAAATTAGGCGTTCTATAAATCGAAAGAAAACTGGTTAAGCTAGTGGCAAGCGTGGTCATGTTCATTTTGTAAGTATATTCTCGCAATTGGTTAGAAAACCCAATGGAGGATTTTTCTCCCGCTGTTTTGGTTTGAAAATAGGCCGCTTCTGCCCTAAGAAACAAGGCATTGCGTTTGCGCTTGGGAAACCAATCGGCCCCTACCGAAAAAAGCGGAGAAAACGATGATGTAAAACTCATCCCGTCTAATAAAATATGGTCTTTCATTTTGAAGGTTGATAAACTTAAACCCGCTCCCACAAACGGGAAAAAGCGTTTAGTCACCGCTTCTTCGGCTTTCTTATCGTTGTGCAGCAACTTGGCAAAAGCCACCAAACTATTTTCAGAATACCTCAGCTTTTCCGCAGCCCTTCTTAGCGTTGGCAGCCGGTCGAAATCTGTGGCATATTGCATCAGTTCGTTTTTATAAAGGTCCTGGGTCTGTTTGTATTCGGTGTTTCTAGGCGCAGCCACAATTACCTGGCCAAAGCTCAGCTCTCTGTAGCCATTCATTGAATCTTTTGTATAAAACCGGTTTTTCTCGTCGCGTAGATTATATAAATTGAATAGGGCACCGGTATAAAGTACTCTCAAAAAAACCGTGTCGGTAACGGGTGGGGCCGGCGCATCTGGCATGGCATCTAGCTCTGGATTTAAAG
>RDXD01000138.1 GCA_004292575.1 Bacteroidota bacterium | reverse complement strand
GGCGTGCTGGCATGCGTCCATCCCACAAAGGGAAAGCGCAAGTCAATATTTGCCCTGGTACCCTCAAAATCGTCGAGGTAAATTAAACCTTGGTCGCCCTTACCAATTTGCGGTGGGTGGCCAGGCTTCAGCAAGGCGGCCTCGCCATAAGCTTGTATGGTACTTACAGCATTGGTACTGTAAAAAGGCAATTTATCCAGCAGGCGGGTTAGCCTTTTCCATTCGCTGCGGTAGCTAAAGTCCACGCCATACATCGTATTGCGTATGGGATCTTCGCCATAATTCATTTTGGTAAAAAACGGGCGCTCGCCCAGCCGCTGCACGGTGGCCCCTATGGCCAGTTTCCTATTGGCCAGGTAGTCTAAGCGCAAGGCCATGAAGCCTCTATTCTGTATGCCAAAACCCACGTTGTTTTCTAAGCTAACCGCCACTGGAAGGCCCGAGTTCTTGATGGCTTGATTTATAACCGTGAGTTTACCCTGATTGTAGTCAATGGTGTAATCTACATTTTCGGTAAGGGTTTGCCCACCGGCCGTTACCGTTACCGAGCCCGGCGGTATGTTAATGGCATTGAGGTAAATATCATCGGTGCCGCCCGTACTTTTAGACTGACCCCGCAGCAAAAAGCGGTTTACCTGTGGATAGTTTTGCTGGGCAATGGCCTTGATGGTATCGTAAAGGGCTTGAAAAATGTATTTATCCCTAATATTTTGTGGCTGTGCTGCAAATCCCAACCGTTCTAAATCGTTACCAAAGGGCTCGAGCAGCGGAAATATGATGCGCCCCTGCTGCGGCTGCACCGTAAAACTGTCAATAAAGTCAAAGACACCATCGGGTTGGGGATCGTTGCGGTTGTTTAAACGGTCTAGATTTAAAATGCGCAGCAGCGGCCTACCGGGGTCGTCGCCTTCTGGTAGCATGCGCTTTTCTCCACCACTCGGTTCTTCGTACAGTACGTTTACCCTAAAACCATCACGTTCTATGTTAAATAGCCCCAGCTCATACACGTTTTTCATCATCAAATCCCAAATGGGTAGCGCCGGGCGCTGGCTGGTGGCCTTCAGCAATTTCAAAAACAGTACTTTCTGCACGCCTCGGCTGGTGTCTAAAGCCACATCTTGCGCAAACTCACCCACCTGATAAATGCGACCATTGCGGGTGTATTGGTAGGCCACTCCTAACACTTCATCGGGTTGCAAAAATTGATTGATGCTTATAAATCCGGCCTGGCGGTTAAAAATGTAGTCGTTGCCCTCAATTAGCTTGCGGGCAAAGGTTTTTTCAAAATCCTGAACCGGTCTAAGGCCGCGCCCAATTAGCAGGCTAGTTACGTTTGCAGGATTACGGTATGCCTCGTTGTTGATGATGCCGTACAAGCCATTAGCACCATTATCGGGCAGGCTGTCGCCGCCAAGCTTGGGTATGTTGTCGTTGTAAGGGTAGCGTTCGCCTAGGTCCATTAAGCCAAGTACATCGCGGCTATCGGTGGTTTGCCCATTGCGGTTGGTAACCCACACTTCCAAGCGCATTATCTGCACCTGGCTTTGCACAAACGGCAGGGTACTCATTACCTTGTTGTAGTTATTTCTAAAATACTGTGCCAGCAAAAAGTGTTTGTTTTCTTCGTAATCGTCCAGCTTTTTTTCAAAAGGGGTGAGTGCCGCGCCGCCCTGAAACGCCTGGCTTTGCCTTTGGCTACGCTGGTTGGCCACAGCACCGGTTACAAACAATTTGCCAAACTGTAGCTGGGTTTTTACGCCAAAAAGGGCCTGTGCCCCGGGTATTAGGGTACCCTTACCTGCAAAGCTGATGTTACCCGCCTCTAGGCTTTTTATAATTTCATCGTCTTTGCCACGGTAATCGAGCTTCAGTTGGTTTTCGAAGTCGAAATTGGCAAGCGTGTTGAAGTTGATGGGCAGTTTCATTTTATCACCAATATTGGCGTTCATGTTAAACTGCGCATTCATATCGAAATCGAATGTGCCGTATTTGCGTGCCCTTTCAGGCAAAGTGGGATTTTGCACATTCTGACCCGTGTAACCAGCCATTAAATCTACGTTACCCGCAGGCTTTATTTCAATTTTACCGTTGCCAAACAGTCGGTTAAACAGGTCTTCGCCCACACGCATCTTAGGCTTTATAAGCTTCCGGTTGAGCACCAAATTGGCAGCGCTGCGCTTTTTAAAGTTTTCCAACTCTTGCTGGCGGCTACGCAGACGCACAAAATCGTCAAAACTGAGGTAAGTGGGCTTGCGGTAGTAGGTGTTCCCTATTTTTTCTACTATATAATATTGCTTGGTTTTGGGGTCGTATTGGATGTCTTGAGACAGGTAGGCTGTATCTCGGAGGTCGAAAGGGTTTGAGGGTCCGCTCGAAAACCGATCGCCTCGACGGTCGGAGATGGGGTAACGCAGGCTGTCGCCGGCATTGGTAGTGGTATCGGCCCCACGGGGGCTATCCCATTTTTTACGAAAAGGCGCACCACTACCCGACTCTGCTAGGCCCATAAAAAGCGCGAGCAGGCAAATAAACACCAGCAAATGGTATCGGGAAAGTCTCAAGAAAAGCAGAATTTTGGTAGGGTAGAGCTTTTTGCAGAGGCTTTGGGGGTTTTTTGGTGTTATAAAATTTTGGTAAAGTTACAAGTTTTTTAGTGCCAATTTCACCAGCAGTTCCACCGGGGCATCGGCAGCACTTACCGCCTGCGCCTTTTTTAGAGCCGTTTCGGCACCAGCTTTGGCAATACCGAGGCTCAACAGTGCATTTAACGCATCCGCTTCCACAGTATTATGCAGCGTGCCAAAGTTTGTGGCCATGGCAGGTGCTGCGGCCTGCATTTTGTCTTTCAGTTCCAGCACAATGCGCTCGGCAGTTTTTTTTCCAATTCCTTTGATACTTTCCAAAGCTTTGATGTTGCTTTGGGCAATGGCTTGCGCAAGTTCCACTGGTTTCAGGCTGTTCAGCATCATCCGCGCAGTACCGGCGCCCACGCCTGAAACACCAATCACTTTCAAAAAAATATCTTTTTCGGCTGCTTCCCAAAAGCCAAATAAAGTGAATGCATCTTCCGCCACTTTCAAATGGGTATGCAGGCTGCCGGCGCTTAGGTTGGCAATGGCCGTGTAGGTATTTAGGCTAATGTGCACCTCATAACCTACACCTCCCGCATCTACTATTACTTTTGTGGGTGTCTTGTGCAAAAAGTTACCAGTCAGCAACGCTATCATGGCGGCTAAATTAGGCAATATGCGCATGGTTCAGCACATCAATCCTTTGCATTGCCCTAGGGCCTCATTATCACTAACCACTAGTAGTTGGTATTTCGCTTTTCGTATGGGCTTCATTTTTTGGTTTCACCAACCTTTAGTACGTCATTTGCGTTTAAACAATTCACAAAAACATCTTTATGGCACTTAACATTGGCGATGTAGCCCCCGATTTTTCCCTTTTTGATTCTGATAAGCAAAGTGTAACTCTTAGCCAGTTTTCCGGTAAGCCGGTGGTACTGCTGTTTTTTCCGCAGGCTTTTACGGGCGTTTGCACCACCGAACTTTGCAGCATCCGCGATAATAGTGCCCACTACAACCAGGTGCAGGCACAGGTGCTTGCGCTTAGTGTAGACTCGGTATTTACCCTGGCAAAGTTTAAAGAAGAGCAGCGGCTCAATTTTCCCTTGCTGAGCGATTTTAATAAGGACGTAAGCCGCAGCTATGGAGCAATTTACGAAGATTGGATTTTAAACATGCGTGGCGTAAGCAAGCGATCGGCATTTGTGGTGGACGGAGCGGGCAAAATTGCCTATGCCGAGGTACTGGAAAGCGCCGGCGACCTGCCAAATTTCGAAGCCATCGAGGCCACTTTGGCTGCTTTGTAACAAAACATTGGGATTATTTTACAGCCGTCTGTTAAGCCAGACGGCTTTTTTTATGTCTATCCCTTGTTATTTGCATCAAAAAACGTTATTTTGCCCCCAATAGTATTTTGAAATGAAGAAACTCGCTGTTTTTGTGTTCGCTGTTTTGCTGGGTTCTGCTGCTATGGCGCAGAAAACCGGCGGCACGGCTGCGCCACAGCCTGTTGAAAATCAAGTACGTTTTTACCCTAATCCGGCCACTACGGTGGTTAACTTTGAATTCTCCAAAATAGCACCACGCGGCAGTAGCCTACAAGTTTTTAGCTTTGTAGGCCGTAAAGTGTTGTCAGTAATGGTGACTTCTAACCGTACTTCCATTAACATCACCAACTTAATGGCGGGCATTTATGTGTTTCAATTGCGGGATGCAGAAGGCCGCATACTGGCCTGCAACAAATTTCAGGTTAAGTAGCTGATTGAATTTTGTTTGCCGAAGCATAAATGGTCCTATTTGATAGGACTTCTTATTTTTAGCTAAAAATCTCCAACGTTGTTGAAATTTGCTGCCATTGTAAAAAAGTTTGCTGACAAGGGAGAAAAAACCGGCTGGACCTATATTGACACGAGCAACGACATGGCAGAAGCCATGAACCCCGGTGTAAAAACAGCTTTTCGGGTAAAAGGCAGCCTCGCCGGCGTGGAATTTAGCGGCGTTAGCCTGTATCCAATGGGAGCAGGCCATTTCATAATGGCGCTAAATGCCGAATTGCGAAAAAAGACGGGCGTTATTGTGGGGCAGCAGGTAGCTGTATGCATGGCCTTGGACAACCAACCATACCAAATAGATACCGATTTGCTGGCCTGTATGGCCGACGAACCCGCTGCGCAAGCGTATTTTGACAGCTTGCCGCAAGGCCACCGCCAGTACTTTAGCAAATGGATAGAGTCTGCCAAAACTGACACAACCCGCACCAAACGCATTGCCATGGCTGTTAACGCATTGAGCAAGGGCATGGGTTACAGCGAAATGATGAGGTTGCAGCGCGACGGTAGCTAGCCAGTTATCAACTAGTCTTTTTACATCACGCAAAAAATGGTCGAACCAGAAAACTTTCCCGTCATCATTTTTAAAAACAACCTCGTCGTTTCAGTATAAGTGCTTTGTATTTGCAGAAACTTGCGGACTTCTTTATACTGAATCTTAGACTGTGTTCTTGGAGCCAATTCGGCGCTGTTTGCTTTGGTAAAAAAAAGTAACGTGCAACGGGGGCATATCCTGGTGAAGGCTTTCATAAGGCGGAGGGTAGTTAAACCTTTTGCCGTATTTGGGCACCGTAAATCCAAAAAGGCCTCCCTGTTTTAACGCATTGTGAATTGCTGCCAAACAGTCAGGGGGGGTGCATATTTTGCGATAGGCTTATGTCGTAAACTCTATTGACGTTAAACCTCGAAGATATTGTTTGGGATCCCAGTTGTGTAGTTCAAGCCGTAGATATTAGCCACAAATAAAACTATTCCGGTTACCGCACTTCCACAATCAGAAACTTAAGGTACTCCGTGTTTTCCATGCCCCAAACAATAGGATGATCGCTGGCTTGGGTTTGATAGGTTACCTGACGCAACGTGCGCCTGGCATCTTTTGCCGCCATGGCTATAATATCGAGAAACAAAGGCGGCGGTACCAAATTGGTGCAACTGGCAGTTACCAAAAATCCACCCGGTTTTACCAGCTTCATAGCCCTAAGATTGATTTCTTTATAGCCTGTAATGGCTTTCTGAAGATTTTCGCGGCTTTTGGTAAATGCAGGCGGGTCTATCATGACCACATCGTACCTTTTATCTTCTTTAGTCCACTGTTTTAAAGCGTCAAAAGCATTCATGGCCTCAAAGCGGCACTTGTTTTGCAGCCCGTTAAGCTCCGCATTCCGGCGGCATTGGGCAATGGCGTTCTCGCTAATGTCGATGCCAAAAACCGACTTGGCGCCGTAATGAGCTGCGTGGATGCTAAAAGTACCTGTGTAGGTAAACGCTTCCAGCACATCGGCATTTTTTACAATATGCTTTATAGCGCGGCGGTTATCTTGCTGGTCTAAAAAGTAGCCCGTTTTTTGCCCGTTGGCAATGTCCACACAAAACCGCAACCCATTTTCATTAATAATGATGTTGGTATCAAATGGGTCCGACAAGAAACCCTTTATTTGGGCCATACCTTCCAACTCTCTTACCGGCACATCGTTACGCTCGTAAATACCTTTGGGACTAAAAATTTTGTGTAGCGCGTCCACAATTGCAGGTTTCCACACATCCATACCAACGGCCAGGGTTTGCAGCACAAAGTAGTCGTTAAACTTATCAATAATGAGTGCGGGCATGCCGTCGGCCTCCCCAAAAACAAGCCTGCAATTTTCGGTGTAGCCAAGTTGTTGACGGTAGCGCCAAGCGGTTTGCAGGCGGCCATAAAAAAATGCCGCATCAATGGTTTCGGTGGCATGCCGCGTAAGCAGCCGCACGGTTATTTGGCTTTTTGGGTTGCAGTAGCCACGCCCCACAAACTTTTTTGCGGCATTATAAACTTCAACGGTTTCGCCAGGCTGCAGGGTTTCTAGCGGTGGGGAGTCTTGCACATTTATCTCGTTCATAAAAACCCATGGATGACCGTTTTCCACTCTGGGGCTTATTTTTTTGCGCAGAAATAATTTATGCATGTGTACTGTTATGGCCACAAATGTCGTTTTATACTCACTTAAAACAACTGCATTTATTTTTACAGCTTCAACTTCTGCCAATATGCTAAAATCAATTTCTATATCTCTTGTGACGTGCCTTCTGTTATTTGGATGTGCGCAAAGCCGTTTTGCACCCGTGGTGCCCGTAAAACCGACCAACAATTGGTCTATGCCGCCTTACGAGCAAACCAATCGTAGCTTTGAAAATCCTTATGAGGCCCCAGAAAAAATTTATGAAGCATTCAGAAATGCAAAAGATGAAGTGTTGCCCGCCCCCTCGGCGCCCCCTACCTCCTACCCTGCCCCCGCAGCCAGCCCAGTTATGAACCTGAAAGATGGCAACACGGCTGTAACCCTTGCTGGCACCGGCGAAGAAAAAGCCGTGGCCGAGCTGGCCACATTAAAGAGCCAGCTTTCTACCAAACAGCTTAAGAAACTCGACCGCCTCCAAACTAAACTCGACAAGCGGTTTCAGCAAAAAAAACAGGGTTCAAACAGCTGGTTTACGCCATGGACCATCATCATAGCCCTGGTTGCTGGTGCCGGACTGCTCTTGTTTTTAGGAGCAGGCTGGTTTTTTGGGCTCTTCCTTTTTATCTTAGGCGGCTCGGCTTTGGTGTGCAAGGCCGTGGGCATACTTGATTTTTAAGCATACAAATACCATTGTAAAAGTTTTG
>RDXD01000272.1 GCA_004292575.1 Bacteroidota bacterium | reverse complement strand
TGGCGCGTAGGCAAGGGCGGATTCACACCTTTGAAGGCTGTCCCGAAACTGCCGAAATAGCCCAAAAGAACTTCAAAATCCTTGATGTAGACAACATCAAAATCCATGTAGGCAACATAGACAAGACCTTGCCTGCCCTACTGCCGAAGGTAGGCAAGGTAGATGTAGCCTATCTGGACGCAAACCATCAATACGAGCCTACACTGAGGTATTTTAGTCAAATCTTGCCTGCCATGTCCGAAGAAGGACTGCTAATTTTTGACGACATTCACTGGTCTGAAGGTATGCAACGCGCGTGGCAAGAAGTCGTGGCGCACCCCGAAGTAAGTCTAAGTGTAGATTTATTTGCGTTTGGGCTGGCATTTGTGAGCAAAAAATATAGCAAAGAGCATTTTGTGTTGCGGTTTTGAGTTTTCAAAAACGATTAGTCTTCTTCCGTATAATTCAAATCGCGTGAGAAAGTTTCTTCCAAAAAAGCCAGTGCCACTGCCGTAATCAAAAGCGTACTTAGTCCCACTATCCAAGCCGAACCCACCAAACCGTAACTTTCGCGGAGGCTTTGGAAAATCATAGCCATAGGCACAAGCGCACCACGCACAAAATTGGGCGCAGTCGTAGCCACTGTAGCCCGCATATTTGTGCCAAATTGCTCTGCCGCGATAGTTACAAACAAAGCCCAATAACCCATCGAAAAGCCCAACAAAAAACAGGCAAAATAAAACATTTCCATGCTTTTTAAGGGAGCAAACAGGAACACCGAAATTGCGCCCAGCGCAAACACCAAACACAAACCTACCACTTTTTTTCGGCTCGCAAGCCATTGGCTCAGTAACCCAGTGAATATATCGCCAAGTGAAATCCCCAAATACGAAAACATCACTGCCTTGCCTGCCACTGCGCGGGTAGGAAAGCCCAAGGCTTCGCTAAATTCGGGAGAAAGCGCAACTAAAATGCCTATCACATACCATGTAGGCAAGCCTATGAGTAGGCAGGCAAGGTATTTTCGAGTGCGTGAAAAGGTGCTAAAAAGTCTAAAAAAGTTCCCGCGCTCTGCTCCAGATTTTTGGGTAGCTTGGAAAATACCTGACTCAAATACACTTACCCTTAGCACCAAAAGCATTAAACCCAAACCGCCTCCAATAAAATAACAAGTGCGCCAATCAAAAATAGTGGAAGTCAGATAAGCCACTACCGCGCCCAGCATACCCACTGCACCCACGAGGGTAGTCCCATAACCGCGTACTTGTTTAGGCAAAATTTCCGCTACAAGCGTAATCCCCGCCCCAAGTTCTCCCGCCAAACCTATCCCAGCAATGAACCGCAAAACAGCGTATTGTGTGAGATTGGTAACAAAACCATTGGCAATATTGGCAAGTGAATACAAAAGAATAGAGCCAAAAAGCACCGAAAGTCTGCCTTTTTTATCGCCCAAAATACCCCAAATCAACCCACCAAGTAGCATACCTATCATTTGGGTATGAAGCGGAAGCATACCTTCTTCAGAAAGGGCTTTGCCTGTGATGCCCAAATCTTGTAGGCTCTGTGTACGCACTACAGTAAATAGG
>RDXD01000271.1 GCA_004292575.1 Bacteroidota bacterium | reverse complement strand
CTAATCACGCACTTGGTAGGCAAGGAAGATGTAACCAAAACCACTGAAACGCTCTTAGCAGAACTTTTTGAAAACTCTCCTGCCGCTATCCGCATGGGGCTACAGAGTTATGACGAGATGCGCAATATAGCCGACAGCGACCGCCAAGCCTATCTCAAAGCTCTTTTTGAACAAACTGCCCAAACCGCAGATGCACAAGAAGGTATGCAAGCCTTTATAGAAAAAAGAAAACCAATTTGGAAAGGGGTGTAAAGGGTTTACGGGGTTACAGGGGAAATGGGTTTACGGGTTTACAGGTTTACGGGGGAATGGGTTTACAGGGGAAACAGGTTTATGGGGTAAAGAGGTTATGGATTATTTACTCGAAGATACGCAAACGCCAGCATAAACTCTATCCCCAATACCGTAGCCATACTACCTGCCAGCGAAGTATTCCACCAAACACCCAGCGCGTAACCACCAAAAACCGACAAAAGCGCGAAAATAACTGACAAAAAAAGCATCTTTTGGAGATTTTCTGTCAAAAGATACGCTGTAGCCGCAGGCACTACCAAAAAAGCCACTACCAAAACCGCCCCCACCGCTTCAAAAGAAAAAACCGTACTAAACGACACCGCGCCCATCAGTCCATAGTGCCAAAAAGCCGTACTAATCCCAATACTCGCGCTATAAGTAGCATCAAAAGTCGTAACCCAAAGCCCTCGATGCGCCACATACAAAAACGTACAAACTCCCACAAAAAGCCCGCCAAGTTGCCAAAGTGGGCGCGTATCGAGCGGGATATACGCCAAATCACCATACAGCACACAGTCTTGGTCGAGGTCGACCTTGTCGCCTATCCACGCCACCATTACTACGCCCAGCGCAAACAAAAACGTAAAAGAAAGCCCAATCGCCGCATCTTGTTGCATAGTCGCTTTGCTTTGCAGAAGCTCTATCAGCCACGTTATCAGTACGCCTACCACGCTTGCCCCTATGAGCATATACGTATTTCCCCTACTTTGTGTAATCCAGTAGGCAAGGACAATGCCTGGCAAAACCGCATGAGAGATGGCATCGCCCACCAGCACACTTTTGCGAAGCACGAGCCAACACCCCAAAAGTGCGTTCGAAACAGCCACCAAACTGCCCGCCAAAAGTATCAACCACATATCCATTTTCGTAGAATCAAGAGAAAATTATTTTTTTTTGTAAAATTACAAAATAACTATGTATAATTGCAAATGGTATGGTTTTAGTTTACTTTTTATCATTGATTAGCCTTATATCTGTTTTGTGGGATTGAAAACTGTACATTTCATGTTTGCTGTGCGCCTGTGGCTTATTTGCTTGATAGGTTTTTTGGGAGCTTGTGCGCCCAAGTACAGTGCGCCCCAAGCAAAAAATGGTCTATTGGATATTAGGACGTGGGACTTTGACAAAAATACTACCCTCGCACTTGATGGCGAATGGGAGTTTTATTGGCAAAATTTCTTGAAAGAAAATCCAGACTTGCCTACCGACACGACTTATTATATACAAGTCCCTTCTTCGTGGACGCGCCACAAAATCAAACAACAACGGTTGGCAGGCAAGGGCT
>RDXD01000137.1 GCA_004292575.1 Bacteroidota bacterium | reverse complement strand
AGCCTACGCCGAGGTGGCTAAGCGTTACGCCAATGCTACGGACACTACCATCACCCGGTTGGCACAAACCATTATAAAGGGCGGTAGTGGCAACTGGGGTGCCATACCCATGACGGCGCACGCTCAAATAAGCCAAGCCGATGCAGAGCAGATGGTAAAATATGTGTTGCTGCTAAAACAGTAGTCATTACGGCCTCTCCACAATGGTGTAAACTTTGGTGGTGCTGATGTTTTTGGTATCCCGAATTTGTGCAGTCCAGTACTGGTGAATTTTGGGTAATGGGCAAAAGTTGCCAGCTTTTGCCATCAGGCACCCTTGGCAAGTAGAATATGATATTATGGCACAGGTATTTGTGAATTAATAACCCTTGGTATTCATCTGTTTACCCAAAAACAATCCCCATGAAGTTAACCGTTATTTCAGGCATTATGACAATGGCACTGGCTGCCTGTAGCCCTGCCAAGCAGGCAAAAGAACTGTGGATACCACTTTTTGATGGTAAGACTACTACGGGCTGGCACCGTTATAACGACAACACCATTGGCAAAGCCTGGGTGGTGCAAGATGGCATGCTGCACTTAGACGCCACCGCAAAAAAAGGTTGGCAAACGGCGGAGGGCGGCGATATTGTAACCAATGACAGCTACGACAACTTTCATCTAAAATTAGAATGGAAAATATCGGTAGGTGGAAACAGCGGTATTATGTTTTTTGTGCAAGAACAAAAGATGTATGAGCATCCCTGGAAGACCGGGCCTGAGATGCAGATTTTGGACGATGCAGGCCATGCCGACGGAAAAATAGCAAAGCATAATGCCGGCGACTTATATGACCTCATTAAAAGTGCAACGCCAGCCGCCAAAGGCCCTGGCGAGTGGAACTTGGCCGAAATAATTGCCAATAAAGGAGAGCTGGAGCTTAAGTTGAATGGCATTACTACTGCAAAAACAACGCTTTGGGACGACAACTGGAGCGCTTTGGTGGCGGGCAGCAAGTTTAAAGTTATGCCTGGTTTTGGTACGTTTAAAAGCGGAAAAATAGGTTTACAAGATCACGGTGACGATGTGTGGTTTAGAAACATTGTGATAAAAAAACTGTAGCGTGAGACAAAATTGTCACCGAAAGCAAACCTTCGGCGCCCAGGTGTTCTTTAACGCCGCATTTGCAGCCAACCATCCTAACTTTATTTCCAATTTAAACTATCTAAACAACTTGTTATGAAGCCTTTGTTCATGTTTTTGTTGCTTGCTGCCAGCGCGGCCTCGTTTGCACAAATGCCCAAAATGCAACGGGCGGAAATAAAAACGCCGGGTACCTATTGCCTAACCTGCAAGGAAGTGATTGAGCGCATAGCTCCACAATATGTAGATGGACTGGTGAAAATAAATGTGCTTTTTAAACAACAAAAAACCATTGTGCAGTGGCGACCCGACCGTACCAATTTGGAAGAAATAAAAACGGCCATAGCCAATGCTGGTTTTGATGCCGACGACGTAACCGCCAATCCTGAAAGCTATAAAAAGCTTGATGACTGCTGCAAAAAACCCGAAGACCGAAAGGTAAAGCCTGCGCCAGCCAAGCCAAAGTTGTAGAAGGAATAGCTGGTACAGAAGGTTGTTTTGGCAGGTGCGGCTGCTGCAACGGCATAAGGTTAAGTTGGATGCGCCTTGTATTCTAGCGAATCGTGTTTCATCCGACCCTTCTCCTTTGAAATTTGGGGTGAACTCGGGAGCTTAGCCCGTTTTACGTAAACGCCTTGGGTGAGGCTGAATGGTGTTTCCTTCCTTTATGTTTTGTTTTCCAATATTATGGATTTTGGGACGTTTATACTCTCCTTCCAATTACCATGAAAAAGCTGTTTTTTTTGCTCTTCTTTGTAGGTTTATGCGTTGCGTTTGTGTTCTTGTTGGCATCACCACGTAAATCGTTGCTTCTTTCTGCAATGCCTGCCCCCGCTGTACCTGAGTTGACAGATGGCCTGCGGCAGCCAAACGCCGAGGTGTTTGCAAAAAAAGTTGCTGAGGCTGCTGCGTACTCTAGCAAAAGAGGGCTCAACGGCGAAGTAGCCATTCTGATTGACTTAAGCTTGCACAGTGGGAGCAGCCGCTTTTTTGTAGTTCGTTTGGCAGATGGCAGCGTTCGCCTAAAGGGGCTTGTAACCCACGGCAGCGGCAAAAGAGGGCTGTTGCCCGGGGAAAGAAAGTACTCGAATGAAGAGGGCAGTCTGCTGTCGTCGCTTGGCAAATACAAAACAGGCGTATCGTATAATGGACAATTTGGCCTTGCTTATAAACTGCATGGGCTTGAGGTAAGCAACAGTCAAGCTTATCGCCGTTTTATTGTGCTGCATGCACACGAGTGCGTACCCGATGCCGAAACCGATGAGTTGATATGCCAGAGTTGGGGATGCCCAACAGTGTCCCCCGACTTTTTACGACAATTGCAGCAAGTGATTGATGGCTCCACAAAACCGTTGCTTTTGTGGATTTACGATAGCGGCTTACAGTAGTAGGGGCCAGTCCTTGTGCGGGTGCGGGTTCGAGTGCTTTTGTAGATGGCATTGCTATTGTGCAGCCACGCCTAAATGCCGTTGGTACGAGATACATTATGCGATGACAATAGCGCTTGACGCTAGCCTTGCTGGCAGCCGCTGAGAGATGCTCAGGGTTCCTCAAAATATGCCGCTATGGGGGCATCTTTGTGGTTGGGCAGACGTAGCATCAACCCAAATTTACCTAAACCTGGCCAATAGTTAAGCTGGCTAGCCGCCAATGTTTCGTTCGTGGCCCGCCATCGGGGGTATTAACATTTACCCATGATAACGTATCCTGTTTTTAATCTTTGCAGTATCTCAGTATGAAAAAGAGTAAGGGAAGAAGCCATTATCAGTCAACCTGTACTTTGGCTTCATTACCCAGCGAAAAAAAAATCTTCAATGATTTGGTAGGCAAAAAAATGTTTACATATCTTTGTAATATCATTTTAATATCAAACTAAATGGAAAAAACAATTCATGCTAAAAGTGGCTGGCTCATGTTGGGCTTGGCAGTTATTTTACTCGGGTTAAGTATTTTTTTGTTTTGGCAGGGCGCCATAACGCACTCCAAGGTCATGCTTTTTTCGGGTGGTGTGTCTGCCTTGGTCATGTTGGTTATATCGGCCGGCTTTATGGCCATTGAGCCTAATAATAGCCAAGTGTTGGTGCTATTTGGCGAATATGTTGGCACGGTAAAAGACAGTGGTTTCTATTGGGCCAATCCTTTTTTTACAAAAAAGAACATCACCCTAAGGGCCAACAATATGGATACCGAACCCATTAAAGTAAACGACAAACACGGTAATCCAATTATGATTGGCGCGGTGCTGGTGTGGCGCGTAAAAGATACTTTCAAGGCAAATTTTGGGGTGGACAATTACCATTCGTTTGTAGAAACCCAAAGTGAAGCGGCTATTCGTAAGCTTGCCGGCACTTTTGCCTACGATAATTTTGAACACGAAACCGATGAGATAACCCTACGTAGCAATTCCACCGAGGTAAGTGATTTGCTGGAGTTGGAAGTGAGCGAGCGGCTTGCCATTGCTGGTATCGAAGTGATTGAAACCCGGCTTAGCCATTTGGCATACTCTACCGAAATTGCTGGTGCCATGTTGCAGCGGCAGCAGGCCACTGCCATTATTGCCGCCCGCAGCAAAATAGTAGAAGGCGCAGTAGGCATGGTGGAAATGGCGCTTGAGGCGCTTAGTAAAAACGGCGTGGTACACCTTGATGAGGATAGGAAAGCCGCCATGGTGAGCAACCTGATGGTGGTGCTGTGCAGTGAACGCGCTGCATCGCCAGTGCTGAATACTGGTTCATTGTATTAATTCAAATTGCAAACAACAGCAATATGTGGGCATGTTGAAAGACCAAAAAAAAACATTTGTGTTGCGGCTTGATGCAAAAACCTATGCGCTCATTGAAAAATGGGCAGCAGATGAGTTTCGCAGCGTAAATGGGCAGTTGGAATATGTGATACACAAAGCATTAAAGGATGCTGGACGGTTGGCAAAAGAAACGGGTCAAGCTGAGAAAAAGGACGCTTAACGGAGGCTGCCATCTGTGCAAGCTTGGCGCCTGAAGCGGCTGCTGAGTGAAGGGCTAAATGGCGCTTTTGGAGCATGGCTTACTCAGCCGTCAATGCGCAAAGTTTCGCTAATGCATGTGGTGTAGCCGCTATTTGATTCCAACGGTGACCGCTAAAAGCGACCGCTGAATACTGTACTATTTAAAGCATTTACAAGCCAGTACCCTAAATAAGCAAATCGCGTTAAAGTTGGCGCAGCTTTATTTTTCGCCAATACACTTTTATACCACCGCCATCGTGTATTTGTAGGGCAATAGATCCTTTGCCGTTACCTATTTTTTCGTCGGTTAGGGTCACCATTTCCACCCCATTAAGCCAGCTTGTAAGCGTAGAGCCCTGAACTTTTATTCGCATTTTGTTCCATTGGCCGTATTTCAAAACTTTCTCATTAGCCGTATCTGGTTTTATAAGCCAACCCCGTCCGTACGATTCATAAACCCCGCCGGTGTGTTTGCCAGGGGGTGCTACCTCTACCTGCCAACCGGTTATTTTAGTGCCCACAAGCGTACTTCGTATAAAAACGCCGCTGTTGCCCTCGGCTTCTTGTTTAAATTCTAGCGTCAGCTCAAAGTTGTCGTAAAACTGTTCTGTAGCCAAGTATCCATATTGTTTATCGGTACCGCTTTCCGCAATCAGCAAGCCCTTTGCTACATACCACTTTTCTGTACCATGTATCTTCCAACCATTTAGGTTTTTGCCGTTAAAAAGGCGTAGAGTTTGCTGACTAGCGCCATTAAACGCCAGAAACACGAGAGAAGCCAGCCCGGCTAGAATTTTCACCTTCATAGTTTACGGATTTTAATGTTTTTGAACCAAACCGCGCTGCCGTGGTCTTGTAGTGCTATCAACCCGGTATTGGCCTTGCCATAGTCGGGAAAGCTATCCCATTTACCACTGTTGCGTTTTTTGGTCCAGTCGCTGCTCCAGGGTACAAAGCTTACCGTCATTTCGCCATTTAGCCAGTATTCGGCCTTTTCTTTTGTAAACACAATTCGGCTTAAATTCCATTCACCAAAGGCTTTCGATTTTTTGGTGGCGGGTGGTTCGTACATGGCGTAATCTGCGGCTGTGGTTTGCCAATTTTCCAATTTTTCAGGAAAGTTGGCTTCGTCTATCAGTTGATACTCGGGGCCGGTGTGGTACGGAGCCGCATACTGTGTGTCTTCAACCACATGGTAAAAAACCCCGCTATTTCCGCCCTTATCAATTTTCCAGTTCCATACCAGTTCAAAGTTTTCAAACTTTTCGGTAGTGTACACAATATCGCCCCCGGTATCGCCGTGGGCAGTGCCAAGTGCTTTTAGGCAGCCCGAATCAACCAGCCAGCCCTTTGGAAAGCTGTCTTTGTTAAACCCTTTCCATCCATCAACCGATTTTCCATCGAAAAGCAATTGCCAACCGGCAGCTTTCTCCTCTGCACTGAGTATATTTTCGGATAACACCTCAGTTTTGGTAGCGGTTTGTTTGTTGTCGCCAGTTCCACAAGCCATTACTAGTGCCGCAATGGCAGCGTATCCCAGTGTTTTTTTCATCTTATTTTATTTGGTTTGGCAGCATAATATGCTTTTGGTAATTAAAGTTTTGTTTTTGTAAAAGCCCAATAGTGGGCACTAAACCTGAAGTTTTGTAAGACTTGATTTTAGCAGTCGGGTTCTCTAAAGCCCACACTAAACAATCCGCATGTTTTCGGGGTCCCAGTTTATAAACTTTCCGGCAAAAAAGCTATCGTTGCACAATAGGGCAGGGGCACATGCTCTAAATCCAAAAGCGGGGTCTTCTACCACCGAGCCGCCCTGTCTTATTGCCTTAAAGAGGTTTCCAAAATGGTCATAGTGCGCACCTTTCCAGTTGTTTTCGGCGCGGTAAACGGTTTCGCGTGGGGGCAATATTTTAGCCCGATTTTCCATTTTCGCAGCGTTTTCATTGGATTTGGCAGCTAAAAAAGGATCGGTGGTTTCAGCACCGCTGTTGAGACGCACCACCACTTCTTCCCACTTTACATCCATGCTACCCTTGCTACCTACCAACTTTAAATAAGTGGTGCCACTGGTGCCGTCAACAAAATTGCAGCGCAGGCTAAGGTTAAACGCAGGGTGGGCTTTAGCCTCGGGGTAGTCAAACATACCCAGCAGTACATCGGGCACATCGCGGCCATCTTTCCAGTAGCGCAGTCCGCCCATGGCTGCAATTTTAGTGGGGCCTAGGCTGCTCGTAATAAAATGTAGGCTGCTAAACAGGTGAACAAACAGGTCGCCACTCATTCCTGTGCCATAGTCCAGATAGTTGCGCCAACGAAAAAAGCGTAGTGGGTCGTAGGCGTGTTTCTTTTGAATTTCGTAGCGGTTCCAGTCCACAGTTTGTGCCGATGCGTCGGCTGGAATATTGTATTGCCATGCACCTTCCGGGCTCATACGTGCCCAAAAGCCTTCTGCGTAGTTAAGCTTGCCAATAGCGCCGCTCTCTAGAAGCTCTTTTGCCTTTTCATTGCCTAGGGAGCTTAGCCCCTGACTGCCAACCATACATATTTTGCCGCTTTTTTTCCAAGCATTTATCAGCGTAAGGCCTTCGCCCACACTGTGCACCATCGGTTTTTCTACGTACACATGCTTGCCTGCTAGCAGTGCATCCACGGCTATGGGCATGTGCCAGTGGTCGGGTGTACCAATTATAACGGCATCCACATCGTCACGCCTAAGCAGTTCTTTGTAGTCGTTTGTGGCAAACAGCTGCGTGCCCCACCGCTGTTTGGCGCTCTCAATGCGGCCTTTGTAAAGGTCGCATACGGCCGTTATGGTCACCCCGGCATGCAGCAAGGCTGTTTTCATATCTTCGGTACCCATGCCGCCGGCTCCAATAAGCCCCATACGAATGGGCATATCGGCTGCCATTTCGCCTTCGGAACGGCTAAGCCATTCACTTGCTGTAGTGGATTTGTCTGCCGCCTGCAAGTCTGGGGTTAAGGCAAGCGCACCCGCCCCCAAAAGCCCAATTTGTTGTAAAAATTTTCGGCGATGCTGTTGATTCATATGGCTGATTTATATAGAAAAAGACCGTTCCGCACATCATCATTCTTAAGTCGGCGCGGCAATGTAGTAAAACAATGTTTAATTGTTGCCATTGGCTGATTTTTTGGAACGGATCTCTTGCAGATCGAGAAGAAGGTATTGCTGGGCAACAAACAGTTTATACACTTTGAGGGTAATGCAGCTGTCGTTTAGCTAGCCCTACCACAGGCTACGGGCAATTGCAGGTGGCGAGCCGTACCGCCAATACAAATTTT
>RDXD01000270.1 GCA_004292575.1 Bacteroidota bacterium | reverse complement strand
TTGGTAGTGGCACAATTTGGTATTTATTTTATCAGAAGAAAAATTCATTGATAAAAAGAGCAATGACGATGTCGTGTATGATTTCCGATTTGGAGAAGCAAATGGTTCGTCTGGTCAATCTCTTGATCCGGGTGCGGAGGGTCAGGTTGGCCCGCTCGATTCGCTGATTTCCCATTTTGCCTCGCAGGCGCAGGGCTTCAAACGGGACCCGTTCATATGCGCCCCACTCGTCGGTACTGTAGCGATCCAGAAGTCCGGCAGGCAGTAAGGCGAGGAGTTTACGGTAGGTCTCATCTGTGCGCGGACCCAGGACAAAGGCCAGTACCCGGCGACTCGTACGCTCAATGGCATACCAGAGCCAGCGCTGATTAGCTTTTTTTACCACATAGCTCCACATCTCATCTACTTCCCCCTCTATACGAATATCTACCTCTAAATCAGCTAATTGCCCCTTCTCTTTCTGGTCTGGTAGCTGAGCTATAAAGGCCTCGTTACAATACTTAACGATGTCCTTTTTTTTTCAGCACAGCAGTAACGGTATTGCGGCTGACCTGTAACACCCGCGAGGTATCCCGGACGCCACTGGCGTTTTTGGCCATCTCCAGGATTTGTTCCCGCACTCCTGGGGCACAGGCCCGATGGGTATAAGTAAGCAAAAATATTCGCTTACAGTCCTTGCATTTGCAGCGTTGGTTACCCGCACTGTTTTTGCCTGCGTATATTACGTTGTGCCCGCCGCAGTAGCGGCACGCGATTGTTTGTTCTGCCATAACGCAAATATTACGAAAGTTATTCGTAAGTATCAAATTGTGCCACTACCCAAAAATTATTAGACGACATTACAGCTGACCTACAACTCATTGAAGGAGTTAAAGCGGTTGTGCTGGGCGGTTCGTATGCAGCAGGCATGGCAACCGAGAGTTCTGACCTCGACATAGGGATCTACTATTCTGAACAAAACCCTTTTGACATTGAAAAAGTAAAAATCATTGCTGATACATATTCAGACAGCGGGCAAGCTACTGTTACTGGTTTTTACGAATGGGGGCCCTGGGTAAATGGCGGTGCCTGGATAAGTACAAGGATAGGTGAAGTAGATTTGCTCTACAAAAACATTGACCAAATAGCGAGAACGATTGATAAGGCCCAAAATGGCATTTGGGAGAGTAGCTATGAACAACAACCGCCTTACGGGTTTTCGTCCGTCATTTTCCTTGCGGAAACCCAGAGTAGTCTTCCGCTCTATGACCCGGAAGATGTGGTTAAGAACCTAAAAGACAGCATACAGCAATATCCACCGATGTTAAAACAATCTATTGTCCAACAATCTTTGTGGTCAGCAGAATTTACGATCTGGCAAGCAGAAAAATTTGCCAGCAAAGCTGATATGTATAACACTGTGGGTTGCCTGACAAGAGCCATCAACAATATTATTTCAGCGCTTTTTGCTTTAAATGAAATGTACCCAATGGGCGACAAAAGGGCTATCGAAATTATCGAAAAAGCGAAAAACAATTTCAATATTATCACCACAAACTATCGCTTTCGTCGTTATCACATGTTCACACCAATTGCGAAAAAGTTCC
>RDXD01000136.1 GCA_004292575.1 Bacteroidota bacterium | reverse complement strand
CCCACCGGCGTGGCATGGAGTTTCATGCGTGGCTAAACCCGTATCGGGCCGTTTTTAACAGTGCCCGCAGCAGCGTAGCACCCAACCACCCCACCCGGCTTTACAAAAGTTGGTTTGTAAAATATGGCGATACGGGTAGAAGCACCACCTATTTCGACCCGGGCAACCCCGAGGCACGCCAGTTTGTAACCCGTGTTATAGCCGACCTTGTAGAGCGTTACGATCTTGATGGCGTGCATTTTGACGATTATTTTTACCCTTACCTTATTCCTTATAAAGCTGGTACCAACCTGCCGTACAAGCCCATTGTTATAAATGGAGATACCTGGTTCGACTTTCCCGATGCTGCCAGCTATGCATTGTATGGCAAGGGTTTAGATAAAGCTGCCTGGCGCCGCAGCAATACCGACAGCATAATTTTAATGCTAAGCCAAGCCATTAAAAGCACCAAGCCCTGGGTAAAATTTGGCATTAGCCCGTTTGGCGTGTGGCGCAATAAGGCACAAGATAGCATGGGCAGCAATACCCGTGCCGGACAAACCAACTACGACCACCTGTACGCCGACATTTTGCTATGGCTAAAAAATGGGTGGATTGACTACGTGGTGCCGCAGCTGTATTGGGAAGTTGGCCACGACCGTGCCGACTACACCACGCTGGTAAACTGGTGGAACCAACACAGCTACGGACGCCACTGCTACATAGGCCTGGCCCCATACCGCGCCGGCAGCAACACTGCTTGGAAAGATCCCAAGCAACTACCAAAGCAAATAGAGCTGAGTAGAAGCCTACCCAACCTGCAAGGCCAAGTGTACTTTAGCAGCAAAAGCTTTGTAAAAAACCCCAACGGCTGGAACGATAGCCTGCGCAACAACCTCTATAAAACTGCAGTGCCAACGCCTGCCATGCCGTGGCTGGCAAAAAAGCCGGCTGGCAACTAACCCCAGCAATGCTTAAGGTAAATGGCGGCAGAGAAAAATCATGCCGCTCGCCTTACACATTGGGCTCCGCTGTCGCCAGCTTTTAGCCAAAAAAATAATTGATTGCGGCCCAAAAACGTCTTTGCAGCCGCACCTTTAAAAAAAATACGTGTACGCTTCGTTTTGGCCAGAAACGTGAGCGTTCACCCAAAATTCACTACCAGCAGCCCATAGTAGCTGCTTCTTAAAGCAAAAAACCATGACCGCAGAACACCAGCGCCTTCGCGTAAATGCCAGCAGCAAAGTTCCGCTTGAGCTTTGGGGCCCCTACCTGAGCGATAGGCAGTGGGGTACCGTACGCGAGGATTATAGCCACAACGGCGATGCGTGGAATTATTTTCCCTTTAGCCACGCCCACTGGCGCGCCTACAAGTGGGGCGAAGATGGCATTGGTGGCATAAGCGACTATTTCCAAAATCTGTGCCTCTCGTTTGCCTTTTGGAACGGGAAAGACCATATATTGAAAGAACGCCTGTTTGGCCTAGGCAATAGCGAGGGCAACCATGGCGAGGATGTAAAAGAGCTGTACTACTACCTCGACAATTTGCCTACGCATTATTACATGCAAATGCTGTATAAATATCCGCAGCAGGCATTTCCATACGCAAAACTGTTGGCAGAAAATAAACGCCGCAGCAAGCTAGAGCCCGAATACGAAATTTTAGAAACCGGTATTTTCGACGATGATGCGTATTTCGATGTTTTAATTACCTATGCCAAACACGGAAAAAAAGATCTTGCCATAAAAGTTGAGGTTACTAACCGCGGCAAGGCAGCGGCACCCTTTACGCTGCTGCCCAACCTGTGGTTTTACAACCGCCACAGCAACCAGCGGCTAAGCGCACAGCCCAACATTAAAGTGGTAAGCGACCAAGCCGTGCAAGCGCACCACGAAAAGTTAGGCCCTTACTATTTCTACTTTCCCAAAACCACCGAACTGCTGTTTACCGATAATGTAACCAACTTAGGTAAGTTTACAAACCAGCCAAGCGATTATATTTTTACCAAAGACGCTTTCCACGAGGCCATTATTAACAAAAAAAACTACGAACAGCTAAAGGCGCGTGGCTACGGCACCAAGTTTGCCCCGGTTTACCAAGCCAATATAGCTGCTGGTGCCACTAAAACATGGCATTTTAGATTGAGCGACAAGCTTATAGACCAGCCATTTAGCCAGCACGATGCCCAAGTGTTTAAAAAACGCCGCAAAGAAGCCGACGACTTTTACGCCGATGTGCTGCCGCAGCAAATGAGCCAAGACGTGCGCAATGTACAACGCCAGGCACTGGCTGGCCTGCTGTGGAGCAAGCAATTTTACCACTACGATATAGAACGCTGGGCCAGCACGGGCGATGGGCTAAACCCGCCCATTGGCAGCCGCATGGTGGGGCGAAACAGCGACTGGATGCACCTCAAAAACCAGGACATTATTTTAATGCCCGACAAATGGGAATATCCTTGGTATGCAGCTTGGGATTTGGCTTTTCACTGCATAGCATTGGCCATGGTAGATGCCAACTTTGCAAAGCACCAGCTGATACTGCTAATGCGGGAATGGTACATGAAACCCGACGGCCAATTGCCCGCCTACGAATGGAACTTTGGCGATGTAAATCCGCCGGTGCATGCATTTGCTGCCATGCAGGTGTATCATATAGAAAAAGAAAAAGTTGGCACTGGCGATGTGGCCTTTCTAAAACGCATCTTTCAAAAGCTGCTCATCAACTTTACTTGGTGGATTAATAGAAAGGACCAAAACGGGAATAATATTTTTGAAGGCGGCTTTTTGGGGCTAGACAACATTGGGGTGTTTAACCGCAGCATTCAACTGCACAGCCACATGCAGTTAGAGCAGGCCGATGGTACCAGCTGGATGGGCATGTATGCGCTAAACCTTATGGATATGGCCATTGAAATAGCCATGCACGATAGAAGTTTTGAGGATAGCGCCACCAAGTTTTTTGAGCATTTTGTGCTTATTGCCGAAGCGCTAAACGAGCTGGGCCTATGGAGCGAGGAAGATGGCTTTTTTTACGACACCCTATCCGTAGCCAATGCGCCACGCATACCCCTGCGCATACAAAGCGTGGTGGGGCTTACGCCGCTTTTTGCCGTTAGCATCATTAATAAAAAAGCCCTGCTACAGCTGCAAGACTTTACCAAACGCATTGGTTGGTATGAACGATACCGACTGCGCAACAAGCGCTATTGGCCCAACGAGGAGCGGGCCGACGACGACAAAATTCTGGTATCGCTGGTGCCAAAAGAACGCCTAGTGGCCCTGCTAACCCGCATGCTAAACGAAGACGAATTTTTAAGTGCAGGTGGCATTCGTGCCCTTAGCAAACACCACGAAAAGAACCCTTACACCGTAAGAATTGAGGGCGTTAATTACACCATACAATACGACCCCGGCGACAGCACCAGCGATTTTTTTGGGGGCAATAGCAACTGGCGCGGACCGGTATGGATGCCCATTAATTTTTTGCTGATACAAAGCGTAAAACGGTTTGGGCAGTTTTATGGCGATAGCCTTACCGTAGAGTACCCCACCGGTAGCGGCATACAATTGAACCTTACAGAAGTGGCTGCCCAGCTAACCCGCCGGGTAATTAGCCTTTTTGTGGCCAATGAGAACCATAGCCGCCAGCTGCATGGTGCCGAAAACCCCTTTTACCAAAAGCCCGAGAACCGACACCTGGTGCTGTTTTACGAGTATTTTCATGGCGATAGCGGCAGGGGCCTGGGCGCAAGCCACCAAACAGGCTGGACGGCACTGGTGGCCGAGTTGTTGAATGAATTAGGTAGCAAGGTAGAAAAAGCACCCCTTACAAACCCTGCTGATGAGTAGCAAGTGCGCTGCCTCAGCCAAACGGGGTGGGGCTTTGGTTTTTATTAACAAAAAAATGCATGTTGGTACATCTATTTAACTATTATCTTCGTTTATCTTTTTAAATCAACAACATAAATGAAACCAACACCCGCAAAACGTAAGCCCTGGCTAAAGCGTATATTAATTGTAGGCGGCCTAGCTTTTTTGGTAGGAGCGGCAGTGGTGTATTACCTGTTTACCCTAAAGTTTGACGATACGGCTAGTACCAAGGCCGACTTTACGGTAAATGCGCTTGACCTGATTGCGGAATTTGCCAAAAACGATACCGCCGCCAATGCCAAATACACCGAAAAAATCATTACCGTTAGCGGCAGGGTTTCTGAGGTGGAAGCCGTAGATAGCACCGTGAATTTGAAGTTTACCGATACCACCACTGGCAACTATGCCATTTTTGCTTTTCAAGAGCAGCATATTGCTGCCGCCAAAACCGTAAAGCAGGGCGATAGCGTGTCCGTAAGAGGTTCGTGCAGTGGTGGCAGTTTTAGCAGCATTTTGGGAACCACGTTTGTTACTTTCAAACGCTGTGCCCTTATTAAATAGTAGCATTTTCAGCCCATTTAAACCAATAAGTCTCGCGCTTTAGTTAATCACCATTTATACATTTTAAAAAAAACAAACACATGAAAAAGAACCTCGTATTTGCCCTTATGCTACTGGCAGGCACCACTTTTGCCCAAAAAAAAGTAACCACCTCGGGCAGCATTTCTTTTGATGCCACCACGCCCATTGATGCCCTTCCAAAGGCCGATAACAAAACCGTGATTGCCAGCCTCGATACCAAGACGGGTGCTGTGGCTTTTGAAGCCATCATGAAGAATTTTGCGTTTACCAATCCTAAAATCCAGCAACACTTTAACGCCCCCAATTGGCTCGACAGCGAAAAGTATCCTAAGGCAACCTTTACCGGCAGCATTGTAAACCTGAAAGGGGTAAACTTTAAAAAAGACGGTACCTACAATGTGGATGTAGAAGGCGATTTAACCATGCATGGCGAAACCAAAAAGATAACGACACCAGCAAAATTTGTAGTAGCAGGTGCCACCATAACCGGCACCACAGATTTTACCGTAAAACTAGACGACTTTAAGATTGATGGCCCCGCAGTTGGCGCCGGTAAAGTAGCCAAAGACCCAAAAATTACCGTGCTGGTTGAATTTAAATAGTTAAACGATTATTTCTGCAAAAGCCGTGTTCAATTAGAGCACGGCTTTTTTTGTTGAACCATGCATCGGTTTTAAGATTGGCTGCGCAAGCACCGAACCACTAAATTTGCTAGTACGCCTTTAAAACGGCGTGCTCATGCGTATGAAAAAAACAGCAATGATGGTTTGGATGCTTTGGGTGGTGGCGTGCAACACAGCCCCATCCGAAACATCAAAAACTGGTAGCGGAAAGATTGTTATTTATCAAGCTTTTACCCGGCTTTGGGGCAATACCAACACCACCAATAAGCCCTGGGGTACCATTAAAGAAAACGGGGTGGGTAAGTTTGCCGATTTTACCGATTTGGCACTCGACAGCCTAAAGGCGCTCGGTATAACCCATATTTGGTACACGGGTGTGCCGCACCATGCTTTGGTAAACGATTATAACGCCGTTGGTATTGACAACGACGACCCCGATGTGGTGAAAGGCCGCGCTGGCAGCCCTTATGCCGTAAAAGATTATTACAACGTAAACCCAGACTTGGCCACCAATCCGGCCAAAAGGTTAGATGAGTTTAAGGCCTTGGTAGAGCGCACCCATCGGCATGGCTTACAGGTAATTATTGATATTGTACCCAACCACATTGCCCGCCACTACAAAAGCGGGCCAAAGCCCGATAGCGTTACCGACTTTGGTGCCGAAGACGACACCACCGTAGCCTACCACCGAAACAACAGTTTTTACTACATACCCGGGCAGCCATTTTTGGTGCCAAAAGCAGAAAACGGTTACCAGCCGCTGGGTGGTGAAGCGCACCCCCTTGCCGATGCAAAATTTGCTGAAAGCCCTGCCAAATGGACTGGCAATGGCAGCCGATTGGCGCAGCCCAACGCCGGCGATTGGTACGAAACCATAAAAATCAACTACGGCATCAGGCCCGATGGCACCAAAGATTTTGATACCCTGCCAGCCCCTTACGCCACTAAACCCATTGCCGACCATCAGGCGTTTTGGCAGCAAAAATCGGTGCCGCTCAGTTGGAAAAAGTTTAGAGACATTGCCCTTTTTTGGCTGAGCCTGGGTGTTGATGGCTTTAGATACGATATGGCCGAAATGGTGCCCGTGGAGTTTTGGAGCTATATGAACGCTGCCATAAAAACCAAAAACCCCAACGCTGTGCTGCTGGCCGAAGTGTACAACCCCGCGGAGTACCGCAATTACATTAATTTGGGTAAAATGGACTACCTGTACGATAAGGTAGATTTGTACGACACCCTAAAGCGCATTGTGCAGGGCAATGGCGGCACCGATGGCATAGTGCAGGTACGCAACGCCCTGCAAGACATTGATGCACACCTCATTAGGTTTTTAGAAAACCACGATGAGCAACGCATTGCCAGCCCTGCCTTTGCCGGCAACCCGCAGCATGCCCTGCCGGCCATGGTGCTAAGTGCCACCTTGGGCAAGGGGCCTACACTTATTTATTTTGGCCAGGAGGTGGGTGAACCTGGAAACGAAACCGCCGGATTTGGCCAGCCCACCCGCACCAGTATATTCGACTATGTGGGCGTACCCCATCACCAGCGCTGGCTTAATGGCGGCAAATGTGATGGTGGGCAACTTAGCCCGAGCGAGCAGGCGCTGCGGCAGTACTACCAACGGCTGCTTGCCTTTACCACCACCAGCCCCGCGCTTACCGGCAACTATGCCCATTTGCATGCTTACAACAGGCAAACCAACCCGGCTTATAATGCAAAATTGTTTGCCTTTGCCCGGTGGCAAGGCCCGCAAAAACTACTCATCATCAATAATTTTAGCAGCAGCACCCCATTTAGCAGCACCCTTATGGTTTCACCCGAGGTAATAAAGCAATTTGGTCTAGCCGAGGGTAAATACCCCTTGGTGGATGCTTTAAAGCCCGGCCACGACAGCAAGTTGGTAGTAAGCGGTGGTGCAGGTACCGTTTTGGTTAACTTAGCACCGCTACAATCGGCAATTTTTGTGCTCAATATCGACACTTACCCTAGCCGATAAACAAAAAAGCCTGAACATACCGAGACGGTGTTGAAGATGGAGCAAAAGAGCGTACTGAGTTCACGATTTAATTACCCGTTAATTGCGGTGCGGATGATGATGATTAAATGATTTCACGGATGAAAGACACAATGAAATCAATGCCGTCCGCAAATCGGTGGTTCAGACAGTTTGCGATACTGCAAAAGCTAAAAGCGGATAGTTGAAGGGAGAAACCAAGGTCGCCCCGATTCAGGTGTGCGTGCCGGATGGGACGGGGATGAGCGGGTTGGAGGGGAATAAGGTGCGACGTTTATTTTAAAATATCAAGTTCAATATGCAACAACTACATTTAAAAATTTTATTTTTCCTGTTGGCAAACTTGCTGGCAGTACCTTTTTGTTTGCAAGCGCAAACAGCTTCGCCTGACTCTGTACATTACTGGCTCGATAAAAGTGTACAAGGCGAAAAAATAGATTCGACCAATTTTAAAAAAGG
>RDXD01000135.1 GCA_004292575.1 Bacteroidota bacterium | reverse complement strand
AAACCTGCCGACCCCTAAAAAATTGACACTAACCCATAAAACTGCCGGTTTCACCTCCAAATCAATAAAAAACAATAGCCGAAAAAACCATCATTACACAATAAGCTGCGCGGCTAAGCCAGCAATGAAACGCAAACTGACCTTCCTGTGCGAGCTCACAGCGGGGTCAATAAGCCTACAAGAATACCCAAAAATGAATAAAACCGACCAAATTCGGGCTTGCCAATCGTCTTAGCCAATAGCTTTGTCATTATCTTCGTACTGGTGCCAGCAACACTATACGCCTAAACCCTAAAATCTAAAAATGAAAGTCATTAATCTGTTTCTAACCAATCTGCTACTCTTGGCCTTTACAACCCTTTATGCACAGGACTTCGAAGTGCCAAAAAACTACAGCTTAAAACTGGCTGAAGATTATGTGAAATACGAGAAGGATATGATTGCTGCTGCAAAATGGCTGAAGTCAGTACCGCTCGACGAACAAATTGAAAAAAGAAAAGCAGTGTCAGCATTTGTGGTGAATTGGGTGAATGGAAGCCCAACCGTAAATGTGGAAATCAACACCAATATTCTCGACTTTGAAAAAAAGAATACAGGAATGCTGGTGCTTTTTATGTCGGGTTGTGCCCAATATGTTCTAGAAAACAATTATTCTAAAGATATGAGAGCCAAACATAAAGCTGCTTTAAAAGGAATGATTGAAGTTTACAAGAGCGGAAAGGGCATTAACAAAGATAAGAAAATGGAGAAGCTTGTTAAAGCCAACGATTCGGGAGAACTAGACCAGTGGCTCTCAGAAAATCTTAAAATTAACCCCTAATTCATGCAGCGAACAAATACAGTGCATGTGCAGCAAAAAAACTAACTTTAACCTCTAAAAATACCTAGGCACCATTTGAACTGACCAAAAAGGCCCAAAAATCAGCACCACAAAACGAAAGCCGACGCTAAGCAAAACACAATCGGAACCTAACCCAAGCAATCCCACGGCTCGGTCAGTTAACTCAACAGTGTATAAAACGTAATAAATCGGAACTTAACATGGGTGCTTAGCCATGATTTTTATGGAGGGCGATTGTGTAGTAATGACTTGCGGATAACAACCAGACTATTAAAATACTAAAAACCATGAAACACTTAACTGTTATCCTCTCAATACTAACAGCGTTTAGTTCTTACGGACAAGGCAACACCAAAGAAACTAAGACAGTGGATTTCAAGAGCATTCAAATCGGCATTAACTTTTCGCCCAATGTTAGTTATCGGACCCTAAAAAATAATGACGGCAGATCATCAAGCAACTTTGTAGTTGACCAAATGAATAAGACAGAAACAGCTAAGTTTGGCTATAACGCTGGGCTTAACGTATGTTTCAATCTGCAAAAGTTTATTGGCTTAGAGACAGGTATTCAGTACTCTAACCAAGGCTATCAAACAAAAAAACAGACGCTAACTTTCGAACAACCAAACCCGAGCTCGCCCAAGCAAGCCAAATTCATTTACGACTTCCACTATATCGACATTCCCGTAAAGGTAAACTTCACTTTTGGCGAGCAGAAAATTCGGCTTTTCACCAGCCTTGGCGTTACAACAAACATTTTCATCAAACAGACCCAAACCAGTTTTTTGTATTACGGAGACCGCAGCAACACTGAAAACAGTGAGACAAACTTTAACTACAACAGAATCAACATTTCACCAGCAATAAGTGCTGGCATTGACTACAAAATCAACAGCAGCATGAACCTGAGGGTTGAGCCAACATTTAGATATGGTGTTTTAAAAACTATTGACACACCTGTGACGGCTTATCTGTACAGTGGCGGACTAAACATTAGTTACTACTTTGGGCTTTAAGCCGCGGACAATGGGGTAAAAAGCACCAACTGCCAGTCGAATAAGCCAAGAGATTTTCGCCACCTGCCCCTCGCACCTACCCGTCCGCTCGGGCGGGGAACCGTATCTCGCTGTAAAAATCGGGACAGGCTGTGACAAGCTCCCTACAAACGGCTGCTCAAGTGTCAAACTCGTAAAAAAATCGTTTTCCTTCTATTGATTTGTTTATCCGCAGCGGCAGCAGCATCTAAAAACTTGTAAATGTGCAGCCCCCCAGCCCCGCTTACGCTCATAGGAAAAGCCGCTCTACGGCCCAAAACTTGATTTTGAGAAAAGCGGGACCAATACTATTGGGTTGTACATTTGAGGTACCACGGTGCTCTGGTGCAAAATAGGATGAAGAATAAGGATGATTCCGCCTTCACCAATTCTCTGCCTTTAGTGGCACGCATAACGGACACCTACAAAGTTTGACAGTTCTAGCAAAACATGATAAGTTTGTATTATGAAAGTTTTGACACTAAATATTCCTGAAAGTTTAGACTTGGATAATATGCAGGTAGCTATGCTTGTTGGGAGCAGGCTATATGAGGAAGGAAAACTGTCGCTTGGAGAAGCTGCCTCAGTTGCGGGGTTAACAAAAAGAACATTCGCTGAATTGTTGGGAGCCTATAATGTTTCTATTTTCAACTACCCAGCATCAGAGATTTCTAGAGATGTTGCCAATGCGTAAAACTATAATTTCGGACACAAGTTGCTTAATTATACTCACCAACATAGGCGAACTTGAGCTTTTACACAAACTTTACGGAAAAATCATAACGACTCTGGAGATTGCTGCTGAGTACGGGGAAACGCTTCCAGAATGGGTTGAAATCGTCAATACTCTCGACAAATCTAAGCAACGACTGCTTGAGCTGCAAATTGACAAAGGCGAATCAAGTGCGTTGGCATTAGCAATGGAAAACCCAGACAGCATAGTGATATTGGACGACAATAAAGCCAGAAAAATTGCAAACCAACTTGGGCTTACTTACACCGGAACTATTGGTGTAATAGTGAAAGCGAAACTGCAAGGAATTATTCCAAGTATCAAACCGGTAATAACAAAAATCAAACAAACTGACTTTAGACTATCCGTTGAAATTGAAATTCAGGCATTGCGGCAAGCAAACGAGTAACAGGAAACGCCATCTAAAGTAGAGTAAGCGAGTGACTTTTGGCCCCCCGGTCCGCCACCTGCCCGTCCGCTCGATCGGGGAACCGTATCTAGCTGTAAAAATCGGCACAGGCTGTGACAGTCTCCCTACAAACGGCTGCTCAAGTGCCAAAATCGTTTTCCTTCTTTTGACTTGCTCACCCCTGTGGTTGAAGTATGTAAAAAACTGGCAATTGTGCGGGCCCCCGCAGCAGTTCAGTACCCCCAAACTTAGCAGAACGCCCCAAGCAGCTGGCGTTATGGTGAAGGTGGCTTAAATTGTAGCACAGCGCGGCCAACACTGATTGCAAAGGCAGCTTTGGGGGACATTCGAATTGTGCTTGTGGCAAGAGTGGCAGACTTGTGCTGCTGCACTTTTGTACCCTGAAAAGACTATTGTGATTGTGGACACCATAGTGCTAATATAACCGCACTACACAAATACATTTCCGTTAGACAGTAGTACAGTCTACTTTTCAACTTACAAAATTTACATTAGATTTGCTTTAGAAACCATGGCCAATGGATAATATACTTTTATATAGCAAACTGGCGAAGTTGCCGGACAGTATGAAATCAGAAGTTTCCAACTTTATTGATTTCTTGGTGAGCAAAAGCAATAAGCCCACAAAACAGAAACCGAAATTTGGCAGTGCTAACGGCATGTTCAAAATGAAAAAAACTTTTGATAACCCTATCGATGATTTTAAAGATTATCAATAGGATGAATTATTTACTTGATACTCATATATTAATTTGGTTTCTTAGTGGCGATAAAAACCTTTCTTCAAAGGCAATAAAAGCCATCGAATCTGACGAGGCAATAAACTTTGTAAGTATTGTAAGTTTGTGGGAAATAGCGATTAAAATATGATTAAACAGGCTCGAATTGAAAGGGCCATTTGAAAAAATTGAGAATGAAATTTTAAGAAACGGTTTCCAAGTGCTTCCTATTACTTTTAAAGATACCTTAACCTTGTCAACTTTACCATTTCATCATCATGATCCATTTGATAGATTACTTATTTCTCAAGGCATTAACAACCAACTAACGATCATTTCTAAAGATCAACATTTTGATAAATATAAAGTAAAGCTTCTCTGGTAGATACCCCATTGCCGATTAGAGTAAGCAAGGGCATTTTCGCTCCCTGCCCCGCGGGGAACCGTATTTAGATGCAAAAATCGTGACTGGCTATGACAGGCGCGCTACAAACGGCAGCTCAAGTGTCAAAATCGTAAAAAAATCGTTTTCCTTCGGGTGACTCGCTGATCGCTAGCGGTAGTCGCATCTACAAGCTGGCACTTCTGCGGCCCTTTGTTACCGATTATCTTTCTAAGGCTTTACGCACTGCTGCGGGTGCATACGCCCCTTCACCGGTTGGTGAAACTGAGGGCGGCGCAGCTACTTTTACAGCGCAGCCTGGGCTTACCGGTAAGGCATGGCTGAGCTGTACACAAATGGGTTTGGGGAAACTAGAGGATTACATTGAACCAATAAGTAGCGGTAATGCTGTGCGGCGGCTTGGTGAATGGGGTAGCTTGGCGGTCTGCCCGTTGACCATGCCTGAGCAGCCAGCGGCAGCCTGCACCGCGGCAGCGCGCCAGGGATTGGCAGCTGTAGCCCAAGGCCGCCGATGCCTGTTGAATAGTTACTAAGGCATGCCGGCTAAGCGGCCTTGGCTACGGCAGAAAGCCCGGCGCCGCCCCAGGGGCAATTTTGGGGCGGCGGGCGCCCATGCTCTTGGGCAATGCGGAAGGGGTGCTGATTGCTTTGGCGACGATGACGGATGGCTGCGGCTTGGCTTAGCCCTTGGGTGCCAGGAGCTGGAGATAGCTTTTATCGAAAACGGCACTGCTGAAATGGGCGCAGGCAAACTGGCGGGCATTGTGTGCGAGCTGCTGCAGTAGGGCGGGGTTTTGGTGCAGCCGCAATATGTGGGCTACGCCCTGCGCTACCACGGCTTCGGGGTTGTGTATATCATTGATTAATAGACCGTTATGCTCGTGTTGCACATAATCGGGGATGCCATCGACGGCAGTGCTAATGATGGGGCGGCCCTGGGCCATCATGTCCATAACTACAATGGGCAGGCCCTCGAAAAGGGAGGTGAGCACCAACACGTGGTGCTGCCGATAGAGCTGGGTGAGCTGGGCGGCTTGGTTGATATGCGTTAGTATGGTTACGAGGGGTTTTATGTGCTGGGGCACGAGTTCCTCAACATCGCCTACGAGGGTAAATTGGATATTTGGCGCTATCTGCTTTACCTGCCACGCTATTTGGGCCATGAGGGGTACGCGTTTTTGGGGCGATCCGCGACCGATGAAGAGTACTTGTAAGTGGGTGGCGCTGGGCCAAAATGGGAGGGGTATGTCAACCTTATTATCGATAAACTGGAGGCGGCTGTGATAGTGGGCCGGCACCTGCTGGGCGGTGTACTGGGCGGCATGGTCGCGCAGAATTTTTTGGGTGCTGAATACGCGGTGCTGTATGTAGGGCACAAAGGCTTGGGTATAATTGAGCCAACGGTTGACGTGGCAGAGCTCGATGGTTTTGACGCCGGAGCGCAAGTGGGGCAGTAACTTGTAAAAATAAATGCACTCGCCGCCAAACACCACGGGCTGTGGACAGCGGTTGACCCACCCGGCAATGATGCCCCGCCAAACCACATTGAGAAAGTGGTACCACTTGTTGTCGATGAGATGCGATACATCGAGCTGGGTGGTGCCCTGTATGTTAAACAGATGGCGGAAGCCACCGTTGAGCTCTTTTTTGGTAAAAAGCTGGAGGGGGGCATACGGACTTAGAAGTTGGGCAATATCGGCATTTACTTTGTAGCTACCGCCACGGTCGCGGTTGGGATAAATGAGGAAGACCTGGCCGGCGTGGGGCTTTTTGTAGAATTGGGCAATGGCGTACCCCAACCAAACCAGGGGCAGGATGGCAAGGTGCTCGAGGCGCTGCTTGAGGCGGGCTTGGTGGTAGGTCATTGCGGTTTGGCTGGTGCGGGATGGTAATAGGTATTGAGCAGGCGGAGCAAATAATTGCCTTGGAAACTAACGCCGGCTTGCTGCAGGATGGCTTGCACCTGGGTGGTGTTTATGGTGAAGTGGGTGCCTTGGTTGGTGAGGGTGTAAATGGCCTGCTGGTGTGTAAACAGCTCGATGGCTTGCACCATTTGGAGGCTGCTGTGGTTGACAGTATTGGCAATGTTGATGATGCTGTGTTGGAAGCCTTGGCTAATGAAGTGGTGCATGAGGCGGTAGGCGTCTTCTACATCAATAAGATTGCGGTGGGCGTGCTGCCAAAGCTGAAAAGGCTGGCGCTGGGTGATGGCCTGCACCAAAAAGTTGAATATGGTGGCTGCATTGCCGCCATGACCAACTACATTGGAGATGCGAAAAATGAGCCAACGGGCTGCCTGTGCCTGCACCACCTGCTCCATGTGTAGCTTGTGGGCAATGTAGGGCTGGTGCTGCAACGATGGATCGGCAATGCTACAAGTGCTAAAATACACACAGCAAGCAGCGGGATGGGCAGCTATGCTTTGGCATAAGAGCTGGTGCTCGCGCTGGAAGGCAGCCGGATCGGCCAGCTTTGAATTGCTGACGCCCGACGCAAAAATGAGCACCCCGGGGTGGCTTTGGTAAGCCGCAAATGCTTTTGCCAATAAACCGTTTCCGATGACCATGTACAATAAAGCTGCTGATTTACCTGCAACATTACGACTAAACGGGTAGACGACCGAGTGGCTTACCTTTGCAAGGCAACCCATATTTTTGCGATTATGCTTTTTTTCGACCGAACTTTTAAAGTAGGGATTGGCGACTTTTTTTTTAGCCCTTTTTTTACCATAAGGTATTTGCTGCACCGCTCTATTGCTGGGCTTGCCCCACAGTTGCAAAACCGTTTGCTCGACTTTGGTTGCGGTAGTAAGCCATACCAGCATCTCTTTGCGCATGTGAAACAATATGTGGGGGTAGATTTTGAAGGCGGTGGCAACCCATACAAAAAAACGCTGGTTGATGTGTATTACGATGGAAAAAAGCTTCCGTTTGACGACAACCATTTTGACAGCATTCTTGCCACCGAGGTATTTGAACATCTATTTAACCTTGACGAGATTGTGTGCGAACTGCACCGCGTGCTAAAACCCGGTGGTAAAATGCTGATAACCTGCCCATTTCTGTGGCCAGAACACGAACAGCCCTGGGATTTTGCCCGCTACAGCTCGTTTGGCATAAAAGCGCTGTTAGAGCGGCACGGTTTTGAAATGGTTGTTCAAGAAAAAACAGGGCATTATTTGCTTTGCGTTCACCAACTTATTGTGCTCTACGTTTATTACTTGATACCCAAAATACCTGTGCTTTACCACCTGCTCTATCTGGTAATTACACTTCCCCTTACCTTACTTACGCTGCTGCTTCAATTGGTTTTGCCAAAAAAACTAAAACGAAACGACCTGTATTTGAATAATGTTTTGGTAGTGCAAAAGCTGGCTAATC
>RDXD01000269.1 GCA_004292575.1 Bacteroidota bacterium | reverse complement strand
TGAAACCCTATTCTATTGAGCCAAGCGCAGGCAAGGAAATCCAAAATACTTGCCTTTTTCTTGACTCAAGGATATATTTAAACCCTATCCTATTGAGCAGAGGAAACAAAGCAATAGGAACGAAAAAAAAACAACTCATAATGAATAAAACGCTCGCAGAAGCTCTCCAAAAGCGTATCCTTGTGCTTGATGGCGCAATGGGTACTATGATTCAACGCTACAAGTTTACAGAAGAAGACTATCGTGGCGAAAGATTTAAGGATTTTCCCTATACACTTAAGGGAAATAACGACTTGCTCGTGCTGACTCAGCCCGAAGCCATCAAAAATATTCACTGTCAATACCTTGAAGCAGGTGCGGATATTCTCGAAACCAATACCTTCAATGGCAACGCCGTTTCTATGGCAGACTACCACATGGAGGATTTGGTCTATGAAATAAACTACATGGCGGCGCGTTTGGCGAAAGAAGCTACCCAAGAATTTACGCAAAAAACGCCTGACAAACCGCGTTTTGTCGCAGGTTCTATGGGACCTACTACCAAAATGACTTCGCTCTCGCCTGATGTGAATAAACCGGGCTATCGCGCCATTACGTTTGATGAACTCAAAGATGTGTACATGGAACAAATACGTGGTTTGGTTGATGGTGGTGTTGATGCGCTATTGTTGGAAACCTTCATCGATACACTCAATGCAAAGGCTTGCCTATTTGCCGTAGAGCAGTATTTTGAGCAAAACAATGTGCGTATTCCTATCATGGTGTCGGGTACGATAACTGACCAAAGCGGGCGCATTTTGTCTGGGCAAACCATCGAAGCATTTTTGTACTCCATATCTCACCTGCCTTTGATAAGTGTAGGGATAAATTGCGCTTTGGGGGCAGATTTGATGCGCCCTTACATACAAAGTTTGGCGAAAAACGCGCCTTTCCACGTATCAGCGCACCCGAACGCGGGCTTGCCTAATGAATTTGGCGAATATGACCAAACACCCGCAGAAATGGCGGACATCATCGAGGATTTTTTGCAAAATAGTTTCCTCAATGTGATAGGCGGTTGTTGTGGTACAACGCCTGACCATATCCAAGCCATTGCGCAACGTGCTGAAAAATACAAGCCTCGCCCCTTGCCTACCCTGCCCAAATACGCGAAGTATAGCGGTATGGAGCCTTTGACTGTAACGCCTGAAATCAATTTTGTGAACGTAGGCGAGCGCACCAACGTTACGGGTTCGGCTAAATTCCGCAAGCTCATCAAAGAAGAAAAATACGAAGAAGCGTTGAGCATTGCACGCGACCAAGTAGAAGGTGGTGCGCAAGTGATTGACGTGAACATGGACGAAGGTATGCTCGACTCGGAGCAAGTGATGACTACTTTCTTGAACCTCATTGCTTCAGAGCCTGATATTGCCAAATTGCCCATTATGATTGATAGCTCGAAATGGTCGGTTATCGAAGAAGGGCTAAAATGCGTACAAGGCAAGTCGATTGTGAACTCCATTTCGCTCAAAGAAGGCGAGGAGGAATTTATCCGCAAAGCGCAACTTGTAAGGCGTTACGGCGCGGCTACAGTGGTCATGGCGTTTGATGAAACAGGACAAGCCGACAG
>RDXD01000134.1 GCA_004292575.1 Bacteroidota bacterium | reverse complement strand
CGCGTGGTTAATCCGCCGCGCCAGCTTTGGGGCAGCAGCCGCTTTAGCATCCCCTTCTTTTTGCATCCCCGCAGCAGCATGAGCCTGGCCTGCCTGCCCAATTGCATTACGCCACAGCGCCCCAAGGCCTACCCCAATACCACGGCCGGCGAATATCTTGACGAACGCCTGCGCGAAATTGGCCTAAAAAAATAGATTTTGGGGCAATGGGGCCGCATACCCCTGATGGGGCTTCAGTTGCGGCCCTTCTGGCTGCGGTACCCGGCCATTTGGCCCCCTTGGCAGGGCCATGGCCGGGCACGCCCCGCCAGGCCCGCGTGCCCTTGGGCCACAGTACAGTAAGGCCAACCATTGAAAACGCAGCACCTATTCAAGCATCCATAGGATTATCGCCTGATCTTCTAAATTAGTTTTAGCATATTTACCTAGCGAAATAGGCTCAAAAAGAGAATTAAATGCTAAATTTGATTATCTTTTAAGGAAAATAAAATGAGTAAAATAAAAATAAAGCATTTCGGGCCTATCAAAGAAGGCTATCTTGAAAATGATGGCTGGATTGATATAAAGAAAGTTACAGTATTTATTGGCAATCAAGGCAGTGGCAAAAGTACCGTTGCTAAACTTGTTTCTACATTTACATGGATTGAAAAGGCTCTCACCCGTGGCGATTATGACAGTAAACACTTTGAGAGAAAGAATAAACTAAAAAATCAGTATTTAACCTATCATAGAATTGAGAACTATTTTTCAAGTTCAGAAAACAGGGAAAATACACTTATTGAATATCGTGGAGATTCGTTCCATATAACCTTCAAAGATGGCAATCTATATATCGAAGATGCAAAAAATGGATACTACCCATTGCCACAAATAATGTATGTTCCTGCTGAAAGAAATTTTATAGCTAATGTCAAAAAAGCCAAGGCTTTAAATCTAACATCTGATTCTCTTATTGAATTTGTAACCGAATACAACAATGCTCTGAATTTAATGAAGGGTGGCATGCAATTGCCGATAAACAAAGTAACGGTTGAATACCATAAACTAAATGACATTGTTTATATAAAGGGTAAAGATTACAGAATTAAATTGACAGAAGCCTCAAGTGGCTTTCAATCGTTAGTTCCATTATACCTTGTTTCATTGCATTTAGGAAATTCTGTAAAGCATCAAAGTGAGAATGAAAAAAAACTAATGACAAGCGAACAAAGAGAACGTTTTAGAAAACAGGTTCAGGCTATATTTAATAATAATGACTTAACGGAGGAACAAAAAAGAATTGCTATTTCAGAAGAGGCTAAAAAATTTAATAAAACTGCTTTTATCAATATTGTAGAAGAACCTGAACAGAATTTGTTTCCAAGTTCACAACGACAAATGTTAAACAGTTTATTGGCTATAAATAACATAAATGTTGGTAACAAATTAATAATGACTACGCATAGTCCATATTTAATTAATTATTTGACATTAGCAGTTAAAGCATATTCTTTGATTGACAGAAGTATGAATTATAAGGGAGACGAAGATTTCAAAACCGCTATTTCAAAAATAGTTCCCTATGATTCAATAGTTAGGCCCAACGATTTAGCAGTATATGAATTAAATGAGAATGATGGAACAATTATATTGTTGGAAAGCTATAAAGGCATGCCATCGGATGAAAATTATTTAAATGAGGCACTTGCTGAAAGCAATGAACTATTTGCTCAACTCTTAGAAATTCAGCAAGCCGTATGAGCATAAATTTTTCAGAAGCAACATGCCAAACTTTTTCTGACCGTAAACTATTTGGTCTTTGCGATGACCCACCGCCAGCATCCAATCCAGCTTACATTGACGAGAATGAAGGAGCAAAGTGGATAGCAATAGTAGTAAATGAAGATAGATATTACGTTACCTTTACAGCAATTGATAATTGTATTACAATTAAAAGACCCGATGGCAAATCTGCTAAACGTTGCGACGGTGTTCTTACTTACAATTCCGCTGTAACATTGGTAGAACTTAAGCAAAGAGGTGCAATTGGAAACGAATGGGTTAAAGATGCTGAAAAACAACTTAGGGCGACAATTGGCTATTTTGAACTTGGAGCTAATGCAGAAGATTTCAATAAAAAGAAAGCATACATTGCAAACAGCGAGCACCCAAAATTTAAAGAGAGCCAAACAAGACGTATGGAGCAATTTTTTGATGACACAGGCTATGTTTTAAGAATAGAGAATAGAATTATACTTCAATAACAGCACTTTCAATTTTGACCCAAAACGACGAGCGTACAATATGTGGTTTGCCAAAAAGGAGGCGGACGGAAGCCGTGTTTCAACTTTTTGCTTATTAATATTGGCTTTATATCCAGCTGGATGGAATTAGTTTGTCTGTGTACAAATTATCAGCCTTTACTATAAATTTAGCTCGATTTGACCGGGCGGACTAAACTCTATTCCTACCTGTTCGGCAAGTCCTTTTTGCAGTATTGTGCAATGGGCAGCCAACCTTTTGTAGCACCCATTGTTAAAATTATCTTGATAATTGCCTTTGGCCGTTCCAACTGCACTAATTTTGTCCAGTCGTTTATTAGCACCCCCAGCATCATTACCATGAAGCGTTTATTATACCTGCTGTTAACTACCTGCGCCAGCCTGCCACTAGCGGCAGTATCGCAGTGCAGCATTTGCACCAAAACCGCATCGCAGCTAGGACGCAATAGTGCCGAGGGCCTCAACGGAGGCATCCTCTACCTCATGCTCATCCCCTTTGCCATTATGGCCTTTGTGGGCATTAGGTGGTGGCGGCAAGAGCGCCGGGTGCGTGCCGAAGAGGCCGCCACGCCTAGGGCATAGTGCCACGCTAAGCCAAGTTTGTTTTTAAGCTGCCGGGTGCTAAAGCATCCAAATAGGTACTCAGTAAGGGCTGCACGCCCTTGCCAGCCATCAACTGCCTAAGGTGCCATTTTACCTGCATTGGCGTTTCCCGCAGCAGGCCCATTCCATTCAGCAGGGTTATGCCCTTTTGTTCACGCAAGCTCAGTTTTCCATCTAGCAAAAAACCCAGTATAATCAGCAATTGGCACAGCTGCCGCACCTGTGGGTTAGCACCCACCAGTGCTTGGCGGTAGGCAGCCACACTAAAGCGGGGTGTTGTCTTTTGCAGGCCATAGTGTTCCACCATGTTTTGCGCCAGGCTGGCGTGGTTGGCATGAAAGTCGCGCTTGCTAATGGCCACATACTGTAGCGTGTCAAACACCAGCGCACCCTCAGCTGCGGCCAGCGTAGGCACGCCAGCAAACAGCCTTTGGCATACCACCTCTATTAGGTTTTGCCCCATAATTATAATTCGGCCCTGCCGCAGCACTTCAAAAGTTCCCCAAGCATTCCAAGCCGCAAACACCGGTATGCCGGCCATATCTTGCACCCACTGAAAAGCGTAGCGTCCCAGCATGCGCTGCACCAAAAACTTAAACACCATATTGCTCACCGAGGCCTTCAACCTTAGCAGCAGCAGCCACACCAAACGGGCCTGCTGGTTAAGGCCCTCCAGCGGGTTTATGCCATAGCGCACAATGTCTTTGTTTTTCTTTTCCAGCCCCGCATCAAGCAGTGTGCGCCGCAGCGGCGCTGCCTGTTGGTTTTCATAGTGCAAAAAACCGGTGGCCGCTGCCATTTGGTGCATGCAATAAATGTGCAGCAGGTTTAGCAGCTCCAGCTCTAAAAACACCAATACAAAGCTATACACCGTAAACCCAACCGGCACCACCAGCGTGTGCCCAAGCACGGCCCACTGCACGGTATAAAACCAATGGGCATGCGAGTATTTTGGCAGAAACAATACCAGCACACCCAGCGCACCAATAACCCCCGATACCAATATGGCCCAACGCTCCAGGCGCCGCAAGCGCTGGGCTTCGGCCTGGTCTAAAATTACAATATTACCATCGGTGCTTACGGTGCGCAGCGGCAACCGGCCATAAAACCACCGGTAAACAGGTTGCATAAACGCTAAATTTTGTCCCAAATATCGGCACTGCCATCCGCTAGTTGCAATGGCATTAGTTTTATTGCCTCAAACCTCATAATTTTCCGCATGTTTTCATCTATTTACCGGCTTTCTACACTGGCACTAGGCATGGCCATCTGCCTAACCGTGGCCGCCCAGCCCAAAAGCATTATTGGCAAAGTGGTAAACAAAAGCACTGGTGAGCCCATTGGCAACGGCACCATACGCAATGTAAACAACGGCAAAACAGTAATGGCCAAATCCAACGGCACTTTTATAATTGATGCTGCCCGCGGCCAAATACTGGCGCTTACTGCCAACGGCTTCTACACCGATACGCTTACCATTACCGATACCTTATTGAAGACCATTGGGCTAAGGCTAGAGCTAAAGCCACTACCCACCACCCTGCAAACGGTGGTAGTTAGTGCCAGCCAAAGCCCCTACCAACGCGATAGCTTGGCGCGGCGCGAAGAGTTTTTGGCATTGGTGGGCAAAACTGTGATACCCGCCATTAGCCGAACAAACGATTTGGGCTTTGGCGTGGGCATTAACCTTGACCGGCTGGGCAAAACTGAGAAACGTAAGCACCGTGCCCGCGAGCTGTTTGAGATATTGGAAGAAGACGCCTATGTAAACTACCGCTGGACGGAAACCCTTGTAGAAAAATACACCAACTTTAAAGGCGAGCAGCTGTTTGCTTTTATGCAAGACTATCAACCAACCTACAGCTGGTTGCGCAAGCACGTGGCGGAGGAAGATTTGATGTACTACATTAACGACAAACTGAAAAAAAGCCGAAAAGGATAATGCAATTTTGAACCTTTCTTGAGAAAAAGCCATTGCCTCTAGCCCAAAAAATTACGGCATTTTAGTTTTGAACCGTATGCTGTGCAGCCACCGTGTTGTAGCACGGCATCACGGTGTTACCAACCTGCAACATTAGGCTTAGGTTGGGGCTTCGGCCTGTGGCATTGCCGCATCCTTGCTTTGGGCCTCGGGGTTCAAAATAAACCCATGGCCAATGGTGCATGGCTACACTTCCCGCGCAGGCAGCTCACCGGCTCCAGCTATGGGCTGTATTTTTTTACTGCGTAAAGCGCAGATGCCATTAGCTTTGTGGCGTAAAATAATAACTGCTGTGGCCCGTAGAAAACCCGTTGTTTTAAAAGATGTTTTGGTAGAAAACTATGCCGCAGAAGGAAAAAGCATGGCCCGCGTAGATGGCAAAGTGGTGTTTATTGAAAACGCCATACCGGGGGATGTGGTAGATGTGTTTCTGAATAAAAACAAGACCGATTGGGCAGAAGGCTACCCCGTGGCCTTCAGCACCTTGTCTAGCGATAGAATAACCCCTTTTTGCGAGCATTTTGGCGTGTGTGGCGGTTGCCAATGGCAGCATTTACCTTATCACAAGCAGCTGGCGTACAAGCAGCAGCAGGTGGTAGACCAGCTTACCCGCATTGGCGGCGTGGCACTGCCGCCGTTGCAGCCCATTATTGGCGCCCAAAAAACCACCGCGTACCGCAACAAGCTGGAATTTACCTTCAACACCCGCCGCTATCTTACCCGGCCCGAGCTTGACGACCCCATGGTGAGTGGACACGGCAACTTTGGCGGTTTCCATGCCCGTGGCATTTTCGACAAAATTGTAAACATCAACACCTGCCACCTTATGGCCGAGCCGGTAAACATTATCCGGGAGGCCATTAAGCGCATAACCTTGCAGCTGGACATGCCGTTTTACGACATAAACCAGCACGCTGGCTGGCTACGCGGTGTAATGTACCGCTACTGCACCACCGGCCACCTTATGGTAAATGTAATGCTGGCATACGATGCACCCGAAGCCACCAGCCAATTGCTGGATGGGCTGCTGGCGGAGGTTCCTGCCATTACCAGCCTTTACTACACCATTAATGGCAAGCGCAACGATAGCCTTACCGACTTAGAGCCCGTGCTGTACCACGGCGCACGCTATGCCACCGAAACCTTGGGTGGTTTTCAGTTTAACATTAGCCCTACGTCGTTTTTTCAAACCAACACCTACCAGGCCGAGCAGCTGTACGAGGTGGCCCGACAGTTTGCCGAACTGGATGGTTCACAAACCGTGTACGACCTGTATTGCGGCACCGGCAGCATTGGTATTTTTGTAAGCAAGGGTGCAAAAAAACTAATTGGCGTAGAGGTAGTGGCAGCCGCCGTGGCCGATGCCGAAGCCAACGCTGCCCTCAATGGCATTAGCCACGCTTCATTTTTTGCCGGCGATGTGGTTGATGTATGCGACGATGCTTTTTTTGCCCAGCACGGTACGCCGCACGTAATTATTACCGATCCGCCACGGGCCGGCATGCACCCGCAGCTGATAGAAAAAATACTGGACATGGCCGCACCCATTGTGGTGTATGTAAGCTGCAACCCCGCCACGCAAGCCCGCGACTTGCGCCTGCTGGCAGAAAAATATACCGTGTCGGCAGTGCAACCGGTAGATATGTTTCCGCACACTCACCATATTGAAAATGTAGTGCAGCTAAAATTAAAGGCCGAAGCTGTATAACCCCCGGAAACCATCCGTCGATAAAAAACGACGGTACCGAAAAATAGCAAACACAAATGATGACTGAATTTAGACCGGGGCGTTTTCAAGTTCTACCCGTTATAATAAAAAACCTGCTGATTATAAATGGCTTGTGCTTTTTGGCCCAGCTTACAATTGATGGGTTAAGTGCGGGCCGCGGCTTTAATGTACGCACAGGCGTGCTGGCCGACTGGTTTGCGCTACACCACCTGTTTTCGCCCTTGTTTAAGCCCTGGCAATTGCTTACCCACATGTTTATGCATGGCAGCTTATCGCACATTTTTGGCAATATGTTTGCCCTGTGGATGTTTGGCAGCGTGCTCGAAAATCTTTGGGGGCCCAAGCGCTTTTTGTCATTTTACCTGATTTGTGGTTTTGGCGCAGCCGTGCTGCACATGGGATCGTTGTGGTACGAAAATGCGCAGCTTATAGCCGACCTTACCCGCCTGCGCGACAACGTAACCATTGACAATTACGAACTATTTTACAACCATTACTTGCGCAACCTGCTTAACTATGGCGAGCCGTATCCCAGCCAATTGCTGAACGCGTGGCAGGCCGATCCCGGTAATTTTCAGTATAAAGAACAGGGTTTAGCACTGGCCACCAGCTATGCCAACGCTGCCCTTTCAGGTGCCACTATGGGGGCGTCGGGTGCGGTTTTTGGTTGCTTGGCAGCGTTTGGTTACCTGTTTCCCAATACCTATATCTATCTGTATTTTTTTGTACCCATCAAAGCCAAGTGGGTTATTTTAGGCTACATGGCCCTAGAGCTGTTTTTAACCTTCCAAAACAGTGCCGGCGACAACGTTGCGCATTTTGCCCACTTGGGCGGTGCTTTGGTGGGCTTTTTACTGGTGTATTTTTGGAACCGTACCAACCGACGGCGTTTTTACTAGAACCGAAAAGCCTTCCCTGCTGCAATTAGAACTAGCCATGGCATTTATTGTTTCCAATTTTCAACCTTATGGGCCATCAATTTGTCTATAAAAATATTA
>RDXD01000133.1 GCA_004292575.1 Bacteroidota bacterium | reverse complement strand
CGTAAGCTCTGGGTACTGAAAAAGGTGAAAAATGGGAATATCATCGGTAGCACAGGTAAGTTTGGTGGGCTTGGCTGCGGCAATTTGCCTTAGAAACAACTCCAGATTTTTGATGTAGTCGTTTACACCCAGTGTGGTGGTAGAGAACGGTGTAAAATCGACAAAGGCGGCTTGCCGGTTGGTGTGGCCCTGCACCGTAAAGTTGATGTTGTACTTGCTGCACAGCAGTTGTACTTGCTCAATGCTTAGCGGCGATTGCCCCCGCAGCTTTTTATAGGCCTCGCTTTTTCCAACGCCCAAATCGGCCATGAGGGCAGCCACGGCGCTGATGCCGGGCGGCAGTTGGGCTTGCACCTGTTGCAAAAATACTTGGAGGCTGCTGGCGGGTTGTTGTAGCATGAATGGCAATTTTCCACTTTAAGTGCACAAGATACAGCGCAGCAAAGACAGTGTCGTAAAAGTGGAAACATTTTTTTTAATTGGCTTAGAAGTGGAATAATGGGCTATTAGGGCAATGGGGTAATGGCGACGTTTGGGGTGATAAAAATAGAGGGAATTATGCCTAAAACATTTACGTTAATAGCCATCGGCCTAGCCCTCGCTAATGTGTTTTTATTGGTGCCATCCAGCTGTTGTGCGCAGACGGATTTTACCAAAACAACATCAACTCCGAAGTTAAACTACTACCTGGGACTATGGTTGGGACCGGGCTGGGGATCAAAAGAAATAGACGGTGAACATGCAATAAATGGCGGAAAAATAACCAATGAATTATCCCTGAAAAAACACCACGTTCTTCTCGAATATTCCGAATACACTGACCTACCAGTAATTCAACTTTTCAACCCGAGCTATTATTCTTACCAAACAGTTTCCATAAGCTACGGGTATCAATTGGGCTGGAGGAAGTTATACTGGGTGCCGCATGTTGGGGCAGGGTATATGCTAAAACAATTCAATAACAATATTGGAGGCGGCGACCTATTTAGCGGAAATATACCACCAAACTACGTGGTTGAAGAAAAACGCAACTACGCTTGCGCAATGCTGGGCATCACCATGAACTGGCAACCCAAACGATTGGGCATGGGGCTGATACTTCAACAGAACTTTAACCCATTTAACCACCAACTATTTGCTGGGGTGGCCGTAAGGTTTCGAGTTAATAGAACAAAATTGACTAGTATAATTACCACGACACCTAAACAACATCTACCCAAACAAATCATGAATAGGCGAAATGAAATGCAGTAACATACGCTTACCCAGTTTTGACCTTCCCCAACCAAACTACCATGAAACAAATACTCATCATCTTGCTACTGCCCCTATTTCTTGCCGCCAGCTGCAAAAAAGATTAGACGCAAAAACCGCATTTTTAAAATAGAAAGGGAAATTTAAAACGGAAACACATGAAAGGCATATTCTTAGTCTTAATAATGTTGACATCCAAACATCTGATTGCCCAGCGAAATTGGGATTGGTATCTGCACGGAGGTCCGAATTTTCATACCACTACTTTACAAAGCGCAATGATGAAAAACGGTATCAACGTGGCCCTATCTGAAAGAAAAAAAATAACAGGAATGTTTTTTGGAGGAATAGAAGCAGTCCGAAATTTATCGAAGAATCGCGTATTTAATGTAGGCTTAGCCATTGTTCACAAAGGTCATTTTGGCAGGAATACACAATATGAGCATATTAACGGATCAAGTGGAACTAACAGCACTAAAGATGAACTTGTTTACCTGATTACATCGTTTTCAATAGGCAAGCATTGGACTTTGGCAAGTGGCGCAAACAAATGGTTTTTGCGAGGGGGCTTGTTTCATGGCGTTTACATTGCAGAGCTTATGGATTTAGCCACGTTGTCGAGAAATGATGCAGGTGCGTCAATTAATACAGGACTTCAAATGAAAAAAATACGTCTGACGATAGAAGTTCAGCAAGGCGTAGGGAATATAAGTACTGTAAAGGGGCTAATACATAGAACAAGCGTGGCAATGATTTCGGCAGGAATTAAACTTTAATGAATAGAAACCAATACCAACCAGAGTTAACACAAGTGTATTTTTTAACATCCGTCCTAATTAAATCGTATGAATAAGTCTGCAAGATGTCGCACAGTGTTCTTATTATTCATGCCCCTATTACTTGCGGCAAGCTGCAAAAAAGACAAACTTGCTGATGAACTCAGCAAACTACCACCCGCCACCCAAACCGGCGCCAATACCTTTGGCTGCTTGGTAAATGGAAAGGCATGGGTGCCACAGGGTGGCTGCTTTTTATGTCCGAGTGTGCTAAAGTTTTATTACTATAATGATAACAAAGGTGAGTTTTCAATTTCCGCAACACGAAAAAGCGGAAGCATTCACGAATTCGTCTCGTTGGGGGTAACGCACATCACACAAAAGAAAGAATATCAGTTTCCACTCGACACATTGAAAGGAGGATGTAGCTTCTTAGATTTCCAACTGCAAACTAGCTGTGGCAATTTTAACAGCAGACAGCTGGGAACAACACTCTCTGGAACTATTAGGTTTACTAAGCGGGATTTAAATGTCGGTATTCTATCCGGTATTTTTGATCTTCAGATTGCTAAACCCAACTGCGGAACAATCACGCTCACCAACGGCCGATTCGATGCCAAACTATAACAACTTCTAAAACAAACATTTCATGAAACAATTATTACAATTGTTAGCAGCATGCTTGCTGCTAACAGGGCCACTTCATGCCCAAACCACCGAAATGCGACATGAGCTAAATCATATCTTTCAGCTAATGGATAAAAGCCAAGTGCCGTCGGGCTATCTGGATGAGTTTGGCGTGCAGTTCGTGGACAAAACATTTTACAACGGTGTATTGGCCGATAGCCGCACATACCCAAATAACCATAGCCCCCCTTGATTTTTGGCATTTACCCCAAAAAAAGCTAGCGTATCTTTAACAGATAATTGCAAAATTAAAACACATGAAAAATATACTCCTCATTGCACTACTGCCACTATTACTTGCCGCAAGCTGCAAAAAAGACAAACTTGCTGATGAACTCAGCAAACTACCACCCGCCACCCAGACCGGCGCCAATACCTTTGGCTGCTTGGTAAATGGAAAGGCATGGGTGCCGGAAGGAAGCGATGGCAACAATTCAAATTTAAAAATTTACATTTCGGGGACGGATTTTGACCTTCGTGCATATCGTCTTTTGGATACCAAATCCGAGATCCTAGTTGGATCGGTCGGATTCACCGGTCTTGGTGCGTATGAACTCGATGGTGTCCGAAATAGTACTGGCGTGGTATTCGACGGGTGTTCTGTTAATCGTGGAACGACAGCTTACAGAATCGGCCAGCTCACTATTGAAAATTTCGACAACGCGAAGGGTATCATTTCCGGTAAGTTTTCATTCAACATCTATCATCGAAATTGTACGGACACCATTCGAATTACGCATGGGAGATTCGATAAACAACTTTAGAATCATTTAAAATTATTAAACATGAACAAGACTATTCGCTTACTAGCAGCATTTTTGCTGCTGGCTGGGCAATTGTTTGCCCAAACCGACCCAATTAAGGACGAGTTGAACCATATTTTTCAATTCGTAAATAAGACCCAAATACCAACAGGCTATTTAGACGAGTACGGCCCACAGTTTGCCGAAAAGAAGTATTTCAACGGCACGCTTGGCGATAGCAACACCGTACAAGACATTACGGCCTTTCGATTTTTGTACAACGATGTCGCCGATGCTAGAATAAATACAACAATGCCTGCCATGCCAAGTACCGACGATGTGGATGCCGCTATGACTGCGCAGCAGGGCAGTGGCTACACCCCGCTCGTGCTGCTGGCGGCACAGTACGCCACGCTGCGCCCCGATGCCCTAGCGGCCAATCTGTTCAGCCACAATGGTAACGATCAATTGTTCGACGTGCCGGGGCGGCCGGAAAGCCCCTACCTGTTGGCCAATTTTTTTGCTGCCTGCCCCATTGCCGAGCGTTCGGCTAGCACCAATACCATTACCCTGCGCTATGTGCCTGCTTTGTTTTACACCAATGTGGGCATGCAGGTAAGCAGCGTGGCGGTTGATTTTTTGCATGGCGGCGGCTACCAAACCCTGCCGGCCAATGCCAACCTCAGCCAAACTTATACCGATAGCAGCGGCTACAAAAAGTTTGCGCTGCGCATTACCTGCACCAATGGCAGCAGCTTTGAATGCTATAGCCGCCAGTTTGTAAGGGTAGTGCCGCCCATTAGCCTGCTGCGCTATGCGCCTTTCCCCAATCTCAGCAATCCCACCTTCGATATTGCCGCCGTGCATCAGCAGCATGCCGAGGCCAAGGTGTACATTCGGTACAGCAGCCTCCGGCAGGGTACCGCTTTGGCCAACAAAATTGTAAAGCCATTTGTGGTGGTAGAGGGGTACGACATTAATGATGTGGCCCCACTGATAGATGAGAAGAACTACTCAATTAACACACTTCTAGAGGAATGGGAGCGAATTCCGCTTGCTGTTAATGATTTCGACCTCAACAATGCCCTCGACAGCATTGGCGGCTACGACTTAATTTTTGTGGATTATTATACGATGGATTCTATTGAAAATAATGCCAAAGTGCTGGAGAAAGTGATGGATGAAATAAACAGTCGAAAGGTAAATAACCAACAAGGCCTACGCGAAAAAAATGTGGTGATGGGCATTAGCCTGGGTGGCGTATTGGCCCGCTACACCTTGGCCAAAATGACCAAGACCCGCGGCACCGCTAGCACCGATACCCGCCTACTGCTTACTTACGATAGCCCCCACCAAGGCGGTAATGTGCCACTAGGCTTTCAGCATTATTTGTATGATTTTGGCCAGCACAAAGTAGGCCCAATGAAGTTAGCCAAGGCCAGCGAAAAGTTGAAGCAGTTCTACAAACTGAGTGAGCAGCCCGCTACCGCACAATTACTACTGCTGCGGGCCAGCGATGGTAATGGCACCGTGCACCGCAATACTTTTTTTGCCCCAGGCGGCCCCTACCGCACCATGGTCGATTTTAACCCAACAGACAACCAGCCCAACTACGAGTTTAAGGCCATTGCTCAAGGTTCTCAGTGTGGGCAGCCCGTAATGCCGCCCAATGCTGCCATTATTGACTCGGATGGAAACGCTGGCTTTTGGTATTATCTCGCTGGTTTGTGGGTATCGAAATTTCGGTTTACCATCAAAATAAATGCTTTGCCTGCTCAAGGAACTTCCGCATTAATCAGCTATGTGAGGGTACAGCGCAACGTTAAGCTTTTCGGATTTATTGGCACGGGATGGAAAAATGTTGACACGGCGAGACTAAGAATGTCACCACCGGGCGATGTGGTACCCTGGGATATCGTACCCGGTGGCACTTCTAGCCCCGAAGAGCGGTCGGGCGGTCTTGATATTAACGAGAACTTCCCTTATGATGGAAAACATTGGGATATTTCGTACTTGTTTGAAAAAGTACTTGTACCCATCGTGGCGGTTGTTACGGTAAGTGGCGGTCGTCTTGTTTATGCCATGCCCTTTAAACAAAAGCATTTCACCACCGTCCCCATCAATAGTGCCCTCGACATCCAAAACTTCAATGCCCAAACATTTACACGGTCGCACATTTTTCCGCTCGATGGCAGGGCCAACTCCGCGGCCGTTAAGTACATTGCCAACGAGTCGTTTACTGCCGCGGTTGGCGGGCAGGCTACTACGCTTTACAATTACGAGCACGCCGATTTTACCAAACGGCAGGCCCAATGGATGTTCAACGAAATGGAGGGCAAAAACAACGACACGCTGAACTGCCAAGCTTCAAATGAGTGTTTCGGTACCAGTATATTTCAAATTAATGGTAACTCACCCGTATGTGCAGCCGAGCCGTTTTCCATTTTCACCACACCATCTACTAGCATTGTATGGAGTGTGTGGCCACAAAACTTGCTGGCTCTTAGCTGTACCAACTGCCCACAAACGGTAGGGTCAAGACTGGCCAATGGGATTGTGACCTTATCGGCCAATATAACCGCTTGCCAGCAAAACAAGCTGCTCACCAAAGTTGTGACAATTGGAAATCCGGCACCCGAAGGTATTGTTGGCCCAGGCAGCAACTTGTGTTCCAACGGCAGACTCTCTGATAAAGGCACTTTTAGGGTTGTAAACCCACAAAGTGGCACCACTTACGATTGGCAAGTAAACGGCGCGTTTGCAGGTGCTGGCACAAGCATTGTGGTAGATGCTGGCAGATATGCTGTTGGCAACCATCAAATTCGTGTACGGTCAACCAACAGTTGCGGCACCAGCAATTGGTTTACGAGCTCGTTTGTTGTGGTAACCTGTGGCAGAATGCGACTCGCCAGCACACCGAACCCAACCACCAAACAGGTCACCATTACGCTGCAAGATGAAATAAATACCGCACAAACGGTCGATTTTAAAAGCGAAATGCAAGTAGAACTGGTGCAGGTAAACACCAAACAAACGGTAAAGAAGTGGAAATTTACAAAGCCAAACAAGCAATACACTCTTCAATTGGCCGGTGTAAAAAGTGGTCAATACGTGCTGGTGTGTACGGTTGATGGCAACAGAATTTCGCAACAAATTATTGTCCAATAGCTTGTTTTAAACTTAGCCCTTTGTGCCCAACCAAGCCTTCTCGCTGGTTGGGCACTTTGCATCAAGTAATACCCCCGCCTCTTGCTACCTCCCCGGCACCAGCAACTTGTGGCGCTTACATGCCCTTGGTTTCTATTAGCGCACCATCTTCGTTATAGGTGATGTAGCCAAATACAATGATGTTTATACTGGCCATAGTTTTTTCGTAGTTGGCTTGCCTAAGGCAACCAGGAAATCTGGGGTAACAGAAAGAAGCTGGTTTACAGACTCTGGCGTATTGTAGTTTTGCTACAAGGTAAAAAACGGGTGTCTATTTGCAATTAAAGCGCAACAGAACCAACCTGCCCAGTAAGCCCATGCTACCGCAAGTTGTTATCCGCCATACGGTTACCCCAAAAAACCTCATAAGCCTCCATTTAGATGACAACCCTCCAAAATAGCATACTGTGCTGTAAATTTTATGACCATCGGCTTAACTTTCTGTGCTTTATTTGCAACCGCAGGCAGGTAAATCAATGCATGCTGCTATAAATAAGATGAAAAAATATCTACTCGTTCTATTGCTGGCCATACCGGCGGTTACCAGTTTTCAAAGTTGTGCTACCCTTTCAAAGCTGGGTTTAATTCCATCTGAATTCGAAATGGCCACCGGTCTTAAAGACGCCCTGTCCCAGGGCATGTTTGTCAGTTTTGACGCGTTCAATAATCCGCAAGCCAACCCCATTTTGCAGTTTGCTTTTCCCGGTGAAGCGGCACGCATTGAACAAACCCTACGCGACCTGGGCTTAAGCAACCTGGTGAACAATGCCACCGCAAAACTGACCCGGTCCATGAGTGCTGCTGTTACGGCTGCCAAGCCCATTTTTATAAACTCCATTAAACAAATGACGCTGAGGGATGCCATTAATATTTTGGTAACGGATAACCCCAAAGCGGCAACGGATTA